>JAISPV010000055.1 GCA_031274665.1 Candidatus Methanoplasma sp.
TGATAAGCGAACTGAAAAGCGTGGTCAAGGTACCGATCTCTGTGCACTGCCACAACGACCTGGGTCTGGCTGTCGCCAACTCCATTGCCGCGATCGATTCCGGAGCGACGATCTGCCACGTTTGCATGAACGGAATAGGCGAGAGAACGGGCAACGCCGCGCTGGAAGAAGTTGCGGTGAACCTTTTCGCGAATTACGGCATCCAGACGGTCGACCTGAGCAAGATCGCCCAGACGTCGAAACTGGTGGAAAGGATCACGGGCTTCAGCATCGCAGGCAACAAATCGATAGTGGGAAAGAACGCCTTCGCTCACGAGTCCGGGATACACGTCCACGGTGTGATGAACAACACTCTGACATACGAGCCGTTCCTGCCTGAGATGGTGGGGGCGGACCGGGAGATAGTGATAGGCAAACATTCCGGCGTGCATTCCATACAGGGAAGGCTGGATGCGTTGGGCGTCGATTTCCCGGAGGATCATATGCAGGAACTGCTGGCGACGATCAAGAAGATCGCCATCGGCGGCAAGATGGTCGATGACGCGGAACTGTTGGCCATAGTCGATAATATAATATGGGAGAAGAGCACCAAGACAAAGACCGTCTCGCTGGATGAACTGACCGTACTGACGGGAAAGAACACCACATCCACTGCCGTCGTCACGGTGACGATAGGCGGCGGCGACAAAAGGACCGCGGCGGACATAGGTGTCGGACCCGTCGATGCGGCGATCAACGCGATAAAGAAGGCCATCAACGATAAGATAACCATGGAAGAGTACAAACTGAGCGCAATCACAGGAAAGAGCGATTCGATCTGCGAGGTGACCGTAATGGTCAAGAACGTACAGAACGACGGTGCCCTGTCGGTAGGAAAGGCGGTCGGTGTGGATATAGTGGAGACATCAGTCGACGCGATGATGGCGGCGATAAACAGGGATTATGCAAAAGGGAGGAATGGATGATGGGAAAGACGATCGCAGAGAAGATACTGTCGAACAGGTCCGGGACGGACGCCAAAGCCGGCCAGATAGTCGTTGCTGAAATAGACTACGTGATGGTCAACGATGTTACCGGGCCCATTGCGTTTAGAGAATACGAGAAGATCGGCACGAAGAAAATGTTCAAAGAAAGGATGGTCCTCATCCCGGATCATTATGTCCCGAACAAAGACGTCGCTTCGGCGGAACAGGCCAAGGAGATGAGGGTCTTCGCAAAGACCCACGGGGTAGACAACTACTTTGAAGTGGGGAAGGGAGGGGTGTGCCACCAGATCATGGTGGAAGAAGGTTTCGCCGCTCCCGGGAGGCTCATTGTCGGCGCGGATTCCCATACGTGTACCTACGGCGGCATAAACGCTTTCTCCACCGGCATCGGTTCCACCGAGGCGGCGGTCGCGTTCGCTACCGGAAAGCTGTGGTTCAAAGTGCCGGAGACCATCAAAGTGGAACTGACCGGTAAATTCAGGAAGAACATCGGGGGCAAGGACCTGATAATCAAGATCATCACAGACATAGGCGTGGACGGAGCGAACTACAAAGCGCTCGAGTTCCACGGCGACGGCATAAAGAACATGAACGTCTCCGAAAGGCTTACCGTCTCTAACATGGCAATCGAGGCCGGGGGCAAGGCTGGCATATTCCCCTTTGACGATCTTACAAAGGAGTACATCAAGGACACCGTAAAAGGAAACTACGTTCCCGTCGCCGCGGACCCGGACGCTGAGTACTGCATGACCCTGAAGTACGATCTCTCCGAGATCGAATCCATGGTCGCATTCCCGCACCTGCCGAGCAACGGCCGTGCCGTGAAAGACACGAACGTGAAGATAGACCAGGCGTATCTGGGGTCGTGCACGAACGGGCGCATCGAGGACATGCGCACAGCCGCGAATATCGTGAAAGGGAGGACGGTACACCCCGACGTAAGGTTCCTGGTCGTTCCCGCCACCCAGAAGATATACAGGCAGATGCTCGACGAAGGATTGATGCAGATATTCCTGGATGCCGGCGCATTCATCTCCGGTCCGACCTGCGGCGCATGCCTGGGAGGATACATGGGGATCTTGGCTGCGGGAGAGAAGGCCGTCTCTTCGACGAACAGGAACTTCATCGGAAGGATGGGGGATAAGAACTCAGAGGTCTATCTCGCAGGGCCCGAGGTCGTGGCGGCGTCGGCGATCGCAGGCAGGATAATCACCCCGGATCAGATGGAGGGATGCTGATGGAAAAGATACAGGGAAAGGTCTGGAAGTTCGGAGACAACGTTGACACCGATCAAATAATACCGGCAGAGCGTCTGGTATCCACGAATCTGACCCGTCTGAACGATTTCATCTTCGAGAAGGTCAGGCCGGACGTTGCTGGAAAAGTAATGAAAGGGGACATACTGGTGGCGGGAAAGAACTTCGGATGCGGATCGTCCAGAGAACATGCTCCGCTGTCGCTGATACAGGCGGGGTTCTCATGTGTCGTGGCTGAATCTTTCGCCCGGATATTTTACCGTAATTCAATGAATATCGGACTGCTGTTGGTGGAATGCGGGATGGACGCCAAAGAGGGGGATAAGATAGAAGTGTGCACCGGCAGCGGAAAAGTAAAGAACTTGGCGACAGGAAAAGAGTTCGTATTCCCGCAGTATCCGCCGTTCATAGCCCAGCTGATGGAGTGCGGCGGACTGGTCAACTTGGTCAAGGAGGGTAAGTTTTGAAGCACCTTGCGATAATACCTGGAGACGGCATCGGAAAGGAGGTCATCGACGCAGGGACAGCGGTATTGGACGCTGTGTGCGAGATATCTTCCTTCGATTACGACGGGGAGCTGTTCGATATAGGCTCCGACAGATATCTGAGGACCGGCGAACTTCTCACCGAGGAGGACATCGCCGACCTGAGGAAAAAGGATGCGATATACTTCGGCGCCATCGGCGATCCCAAGGTCAAGCCGGGAATACTGGAACAGGGCATACTTCTGAAGATGAGGGCGGTATTCGACCAATATATCAATCTGAGGCCGGTGACGTCTTGGTTCCCGCTCGTGCCGCTGAAAAGAGAGGTCCCGTTCGACATCCGTTTCCTCAGAGAGAACACCGAGGACTTCTACATGGGCGCAGGAGGGACCTTCAGCGGAAGCAGGAAAGATGCGCGCGTCAAGGTCAAAAGGGAGATGTACGAACTTGAGATCGATCTCAGAACGAATTCCTCTAACAACGACGATTTCGCATTTGAGATAGGGCTGCTTTCAAAGAAGGGCATCACCAGATTCGCCGACTATGCCTTCAACTACGCCATGGCCAGGGGGGAGAAGAAAGTGACGCTGGTGGACAAAGCGAACGTCTGCACCCATGTCTACGGGATGCAGAGGGCGATATTCGAAGAAAAATCCAAAGAATACGGGATAGGCTTGGAATTCATGTACGTCGATGCGATGGCGATGGCGATGATCGTCAGACCCGAGACCTTCGGCACAGTTGCGGTCCCGAATCTGTTCGGGGATATCCTCACCGATCTCGGAGCGCAGCTCCAGGGAGGTCTGGGTATGGGCGGCAGCGGCAACATTAATCCAAAAGGGGTAAGCATGTTCGAGCCCATACACGGGTCCGCCCCGGACATCGCCGGCCAGAAGAAAGCGAACCCCATGGCCGCAGTGCTTGCGGCACAGATGCTGCTCGAGAACCTGGGCTACCCTGAAGAAGGGAAAATGCTTCAGAGATCCGTCAGGTACTGTTTGGACAACATGCTCACCACCCCCGACCTGGGCGGGAAACTGACAACGGACGAAGTGGGAAAAGCGATCTGCGATTTCATACTGGGGCAGAAGAAGTGAACCATGATCACGCTTGACCTCCGCATTCAATACGATGACGAAAGGACGGCGAAGGCCGTCTTTGATTCGATATCCCCCGACAACGAGGGATATATCTCGACGGAACTCCGCGGCGAAATGATCATCATGAGAATGACCGCGGACAACGCCGGGACCTTGCGGAATACGGCGGACGATCTTATGGCCTGCATAAAGGCCGCCGAAGAGGCCTCAGGCCTCGTCTCCGGCCCCGCTTCTGACCTTGACGGCGACTCCCTTTTTGAATGACCTTATCTCATCGGCCGTCAGCATCATGCGGCCGGTGGCTATCACTTTGCCGTCGGGACCTATCACCATCACTTCTTCCATCGGCCTCAGTTCGGCATCGCACTCGGTGACGAACTGACAGAACACGTTCCTTCCTTCCGATACGAAGGGGACCGCATCATCGGTCACCCTGACGCTCATGAACGGCGCCTTGATGGCCGATGCGATCCTGTCCGCCCCTTCTTTCCTCAGTGTGTACAGTCCGTCTCCCGCACGCATGGAAAGGATGTGCTCCCCGTCCGAGATGACGTTCCTTATCTTTCCCGTCTTTCTGCTGATGACAAAATCTACCTTGCCTCTGAAGAGTACATCGGTGGCCTCGATGCCGAATTGGTATCTGGATACTGCCTTCGCTCTGATCATATCCGCATCGTATGTCTCGGTACAGCAGTCCGCTATCTCCCGGCCGTTCGCCATCTCTGAGAATTTGCACTGAAGGAATTCGATCGTGGTCGATTTGGATTCTAACACCGTATCGACGTCCTCGATCCTCGGGAAGACGGACTGCGCTATCGGATAGATCTCGTCCAATTCAGCCGGGACCGGTCCGAAGGGGGAAACGACCACCGGCGTATACCCGGCCCTTCTGGCCCTGTCAAAATCGGCCGCCATTGCCTTGCTGTACGGTTTGCTCCCATCATCATAGAACAGGGCGGCCTTTTCGGTCACCGGAACATATCTCTCCATTACTCTGGATAGATATCTTCCGAACACCGGCCTCCCTCTCGTTTCCGCTCCGGTGTAGAACATGGCGCCGTCCCTGCTGATAGGGTCGTATCTTTCCAGGAATTCCCAATGCTCCTCCAGCCGCCTCAGACCGTCGAGCATGGCGGGGTGCGCTCTGCATCTTATCTCGGCCAGCTCCCAGAGGCGGCCTTCTCTGATGTATCTCTTTACAAGTGCCAGCTCATCTTTTATCTGGTAGAGGTTGTGCTTTGCGATGGTCTTCGTCCTCTCTCCGCCGCCCAGTTTTCTGAGTGAATCTAGAGTATGACCGCGGCATGCGGGGCAGCTGCAGTCGAGGGACTGCATATCCTGCAGACGATACGTGCCGTCGATGAACATCATCCTGTCGTCTCTGGCGAACTTCGCATACGAAGCCGAATCGAAAAGGTCGCATCCCATCAACGCCGCAAGCGCGAGCACCATGGGATGTCCTGCGCCGAACAGATGCACCGGCCTGCCGGGAGCCAGTCCCTTTTTCGACGATATCACGACGTCGACGAGCTCAAGATACCTGTATTGTTCCATTAGAGGGACAACTCCTCCGATAGGATGGACATCGACCTCCATGGACGCCATCTTCCTAGCGCAGTCCTCTCTGAGATCCTGATAGATCGAACCTTGTATGACCCCGTTGATCATCATGTCCCCTTTCATGCCGCAGGCTTCCTTCGTCCTTTCAAGCGTTACCTCGATGGAACGCGCCGTCTGTTCCTTCGTCCAGAACGGCTCGGTGAAAATGTCGAGGACTGTGCCGATATCGGAGCCTATTTCCTTCTGGAACTGGACCATCTCCTCGTTGGTGACCTCGACCTCGCCGTACATATGGCTCTGGAACGTCCCGGAGTCGGTCATTATCACTCCCGGAAAATCAAGCATCTCATGCAGTCCGATCTCTTGGGCCTTCGCCTTCAGGTCCGGCGTGTTCTTTATTATGTAT
>JAISPV010000061.1 GCA_031274665.1 Candidatus Methanoplasma sp.
CGGGCGCATTGTAGCCTTCTCCTACGGGTATCTTCACCGTGAATTTATCGCCTACTTTGTGGCCAATCACTGCGTTGCCGAACCCTGTAATGACGCTGCCCCCTCCCACTTGGAAGCTGAGCGGCTTGTAGCTTGCCTCGGTATTCAGCATGAAATCGTTGCTTTTGAGGATCTTGTCATCGTTCGCGACGGACCAGCGGCTGGTATCGAAAACGGTATAGTTGTCCTTCCCGTATTCGGCATAATATGTCCCTATGTAATTCACGGAAACGGTGTTCCCGGTGACAGCAGTCGCATTGTCTGCTTTCAGATAGCTGTAGCCTGATGCACCTACTATCGCGCAAGCGGTGAGCAGGAACACTATAAAACAGACCATCATGATGGGGTCTCTTTCCTTTTTGACCTTGATCTCATCGTCAGCCATTGATACCGATTCTTGCAATGTATGTGCATTATAAAAACATATGCGGTCTGTACATACCACATGTGCCGTGAACACATCGGTCGGTCGTGAGGCCGGGGTGAGTTTTTTAGCACCTGTTCTCAAACGTTTTATATTAGCCTTAATATCCAATAGATTATTCGGCTCCTCTGTGGAAGGCCGAAGAGTAAAAAAGGAACGCTGGTCTCATGAGAGCGCTGTACATTCATGCCGACTCGATGGAATTCGAGGCAAAGGATAAGACGAAGGTCGCCGAGGACATACCCGACGGCCTCCACAAAAATAAGATGGATGAGGTCTTGGTGGTCTTCGTCACCGTGGAAAGCGATGACGAAGATAAGGTCCTGCAGGTCGCGACAGAGGCGTCGAAGGATATTCTGGCAGTAAAGGAGAGAGTTGGCGCGGAGCGCATAATGCTCTATCCCTACGCACACCTGAGCAGCGATCTTGCAAGGCCGAAGGCAAGCGTCGAGCTCCTCGATATGCTTAAAAAAATGATCGCATCGTCCGGGACCGAGGTCTCGCGCGCACCTTTCGGCTGGTACAAAGCGTTCGACATCAAGTGCAAAGGACATCCGCTCTCAGAACTGTCAAGGGATTTCAAAGGAAAGGACGAAAAACCCGCGTCCAAAGGAAAGGACACTTATTTTGTTCTGAAAACGGACGGAAAGGAAGTTTCGATCGAGGACTACAAAGGCGGGTCCGACTGCCTCATGTTCATGATAGACAAGGAAGCTCTTGGAAAAGAGGCTCCCTCGGCGGGAGAACCGGAGTACCTTAGATTATGCAAGAAGTTCGGCATCCAATGGGAAACGATGTCCGATGTCGGGCACATGAGCCTTGCTCCTCCGGGAGCGATGATGTTCGATCTCGTCTCCGACTATGCAACGCAGATCGTCAACGATTCCGGCATCGATGTGTACAATGTCAAAGGGACGAACATGTTCTCGCTTGACGAACCAGCGGTCAAAGAGCATGCGGACCTCTTCGGCGACAGGCTCTACAGCATCAACACGGGGAAGAAGAGCTTCATCCTGAGATACGCCGCATGCCACCAGCAGTTCGCAATGATCAGGAGTTGGAACATCAGCTACAAACAGATGCCCTTCGGCGCGTTCGAGGTCGCAGACTCATACAGATTGGAGCAGTCTGGGGAGACCATGCTTTGTTTCAGGACAAGAAGACTGAACATGCCTGACTTCCACGTCATGTGCTCGACCATCCCCGAAGCTCACGAGTATTTCACATTGCTTGACGGAAGGATATACGACGAGATAGAGAACATCGGAAGGGACTACGACATGCTGGTCAATTTCTCGTCGAGGAAAGCCTTCGACGACAACAAGGATATGGTGCAGGCGCTCTGCGAGAAACACGGCAGGGATGCTCTTATCCACATCTACCCTGAAGGCATCAACTACTACTGGACCGTCAACATCGAATACCACATGCTTGACCAGATGAAAAGGCCGAGAGAGATCGGCACCGTTCAGATCGATGTCGGGAACGCAAAAAGATTCGGCATTACCTATGTTGACGAGAAAGGCGAGAAACAGTATCCCGTCATACTCCACTGCGCCGTGATCGGATCCATAGAGAGATATCTGTATGCTCTTCTCGACACTGCGGTGCAGATCGAGAAGACGGGCGTTCCTGGATACCTTCCGACCTGGATAACCCAGGACCAGGTGCGTTTGATGCCGATGTCCGAAGATTATGTCGCTGCCGCCAAAAAGATCGCGGACGGCCTCAGGTCGAAGGCGGTCAGAGTATCGGTCGACGATACCGACGCCACAGTGGGCAAGAAGGTCAGAAGAGCAAAACAGGACTGGTGCTCATACAGTGCGGTCATCGGCGAGAACGAGATCGGAAGCGGCAAGCTGAAGGTCTATGTGAGGTCCGAGAACAAGGATGTCGAAATGACGCCCGAAGAACTTGTCTCCAGAATAAAAAACGAAACGGCCGGATATCCGAACCGCCCCATGTATCTTCCGGCGGACCTCAGCAAACGCTGCGAATTTTGAAACAAACGGCGGCACGCCGCCTTATAACATTTTTGTTACAATAATATCGTGAGATCGATAAAATTAGTAAAGATCGAATTTTTGATCAGTTTAAATATTTTGTTTATAAAGAGGGTTCGACGTTTATGTCGGAATGAACGGAGAAAAAGAGGTCGACTTCGTTGCAAAGAACATGACGGAGATAAGATATTATCAGGTTACGCTAAGCATGATGTCACCCGAGGCGGTGGAACGCGAGGTCGGGCCCCTGCGGTCGATCAAAGACAACCATCCGAAGACGATACTGTTATGGACAGACTCATAATCGGTGGCTATGACGGAATAAAGCATGTTGACGTCATCAAATTCCTTTTGGGGAATGATTGGATCTCGGTGTTTGAACAATATTAATAAAATAACGCCGATAAGGCATCATGTTCGAACTTTGCATCATAACCGACCGCGCATTATCCAACGGGCGGTCAGAGGCCGAGGTCGCAGAGCTTGCATTCTCCGGAGGCGCGGACATCGTCCAGCTGAGGATGAAAGGGTCCGACGGAAAGGAGATGCTCGAGCAGGCCAGAAAGATCCAGGCCCTTTCCGATGACTACGCAAAGTTCTTCATTGTGAACGACAGGGTCGACATCGCGCTGCTGTCCGATGCGGACGGGGTGCATCTTGGCCAGTCGGACATACCGATAGAAGATGCCAGGGCCCTCTTGGGAGAAGACAAGATCATCGGCGTGACGGTCCATAACGTCAGCGAAGCCGCGGATGCGGAATCGAGGGGGGCTGATTACGTAAGCGTCGGTACTATATTCAAGACATCCACCAAACACGACGCGCGGCAGAATCTGGGTCTCGATGCCGTCTTCACCGTGAAACAGTCTGTCGGCATACCCGTGATGGCTATCGGCGGGATCAACAGAGGGAATATTCAAGACGTGATCCGGGCAGGTGCAGACGGTGTCGCCGTCGTTTCGGCGGTCGTCGCGCAGAGCGAT
>JAISPV010000130.1 GCA_031274665.1 Candidatus Methanoplasma sp.
ATTAGGAAGCCATTTAGCATAAATTTGCACATCACTCATTATATAGTCTATGTCAATTTGCCACTTATCAAAATGATATAAGTCGCTCAATGGGCTATTCTGCGGCAAAGGTACCGCTGTTCCGCCAACGACAAAGAATGTCGCATGCGGTTTATTGTAGCCGTTGAAAACGACCTTGAATATCGAAGGAAGGACGGTATCCTCGCTGAAAGAGAACCCTTGGGCAGAATAAGTCGCTCCCTTCAGGCCTTTTGCTTTATCGTTATAGTCGTCGGGCATGACGTATCCCGGCGATGAAGTTATCTTCACTTTATCCTCCGGGCAGACGAAGATCGCCTTGAGGCTGCTTCCGTTCATCCTGACGTTATCTCCGGCAGTGACCTTCGATATGGAAGGGAGGACTATGTTGTCGGAAATGCGGTATCCTTTACTCTCGATAGTGAACTTTCCTTTGATATTGCTGTTGAATGTATCCGGCAGGCTGTATTCGGCGGCCGGTCGTATCGTTATAAGGTCTTCCACTGTCGCTTTTGTCACAGAGGCCCCGTTGACGAGGGCGGATACGTTCTTTCCGGAAGAAATGTTGTACTGGATCGGTTCCACCCCTGTCACCGTGATCCTGTGGTTGTCCCTCACATCCTCGATCAGCAGCGTTCCCCCGGAAGGCTGTTTTACATCCCCTCCGTTCAGACAGATGCCGAAGCCGGATGTCTCCATGTATCCCGGAAGCAGAGTGTATCCGAGCGTATACGATTCTCCGTGGTGCACTGTTTCCGCGGACGAGGTCAGAACATACCCTCTTTGGTCGGCGGGCAGAGATATACTGTGCTCGCGCTTGTCAAACACCCCCGTGACGGTAACGATCTTATCCTCGGTTATATCGGTAAGGTGTATCTCTTTCAGCGCGTTGAGTTTCATCGGATTGCCGTTGATCGCAATGACAAGATCTTCTTCAATATGGCTAGGCAGAAGGGAGAAAGAGATTATCGAGGCGCCGCCCCAGTTAACGAGCATGGGGTCAGCGGTCATGGTGTATCCGATCTGTTTCTCCGGCAGAACGATGGCGTACATTCCGGTACTCATCGTCACAGCGTAGAGGGAGAGACTCCTGTCCACGGTTATCTGCGTTCCAGGCAGAAGTATCGCTCCCGACATGTCGGGCGCAGTGTTCCAGCCTATGAACCTCTCCGATCTGCCGCTTATGCCCGTATCCCCCATGATCATCACAGAGGTCCCGGCCAGTACTTTTATGTCCGAGAGCTTGTTCCCGTTTTTATAATATGTCACTGTGAACGACGGCCCGTCCGTCAATTCTTCTCCATCATTGTCGATCAATAAAAGCGTACCCGCTGCACCTACCACACCGACGGCGATAACGCCGATTAAAATAGCGGTAACTGTCCCGCTTAACATGTTCCCCCTCCTTTGCCACCAGACACGAGAGCCGCGTCAGATGAGCCGGACAACATTGACATGCCACATATTTAAAGGCGAAGGAGGCCGATCTGTAAGAGGAGATAGGGAAAAGGGGTCCGAGATCAACTGTTCTCTTTTTTGCTTTTGGCCTCTTTGTCATCGGTGCCGGCGGCGGCCTCTTCCGGGGGTTCGGTCTCCCCTTCGCCGTTGCCGGCGGAAGGCTCCGCGGCCTCTTTTTCCGGTTCGGGGGCCGGCCTCTTCTCACTCCCCCCGGCTTCTGTTCCTTTGCCCTTTTTCTTTCCCCCTTTGATCCAAGTTTCCTCGTCAAAAGGTTCTTTCCCGAGGTTCTTCTTCTCAGTCTTCTCCTCGTGCGTCATAATGCGGAGTTTCTCTTTATCTTCCCTTTCCGCCTCTTTTCTGCGGGCGATCGATTCCTTCAGTTCCGCCTTTGCGGCACTCCGCTCTTCTTTTGGAAGCGCTTTGATCTCCGTTTTACGGTTGGACTCATACTTTTTCGCGAGGTACTGGTCAGTATCAATCCTTTTTTTGAAGGCATCTATCTCTTCTTTTTTTGTCTTTGTGATCTTGGCGTGTCTGGCGGTCGCCTTCGGCTGGTATCCCTTCTCGTTTCTGACCTCAGAGGTGTCTTTCTTTTTTGATGCCATGATAGTAACTCCGCTGATCGATAATGACGGATCTGTGCGCCTGATTACTGTCTGCCGATTTAAAATTAACACACCCGCAATATCGTTTAAGGCCGTCTTTTGGACGGTCTAAGGTTCACTGAGAGGATCCCCAGTATTTGTGAACGTTGCAGAGTTCCCATGCGACGATGTTCTTTGCGTTCGTCTTGAAGAATGCTTCCGGCGCGTCTCCCGGCTTGAGGTATTTCCTCATAAGTATGCCGTCGGCGCATATCTCGATGAACACTATGTAGTGCTCCGGCATCATCGGGTGGGCAGTCTCCTTCCCTACCTTGACAAGCACGCCGTCGCCCTTCTTTTCTATGTACGGAACATGTTTCTCTTTCGCGAAGTCTGCGGTCTGAGCTTCCAATCTGGTCATCTCTTTACCGCAGCATACCGGAACAGGTCCTCCCGCTGAGTACAGTCCCTCTACATAGTTCTTGCATGTCTCACATAAATATACAGCTCTTCTCTCTATTTTTGTCAAAAGAATCACCGTGTCAGAATCGGGGTTCAGAGTATATTAGACATTCGTTGCGCTCGGAACGACCTAGCGTAAAAATAGTGCCTCTGCCATTTATGTCTATGGACATACCCGCGATATACTCCGTGTTCAAAAACGGCGAGGTAACGGCGGCACCGGTAAAGATCGACGGCACCGACATTTCTTTTGAGTCGGAGCCGGCAAAGCCGGCATTTTCTGCAAAAGATGATGATGACAGAATGCCGGTCGTTGTCGTGGATGTCAAAGGGTTTGGGAAAAGGAAGATGGATGACCGCCTCCTTACGAACATGAAGTTCCCCGGGAACGACATCTGGTTCATGACTAACATAAAGGACATCGAGGATGTGATCGACGGTTTCATGGGCAACATCATGAAACTGCTTGTACCCTGTCACACGGTCAGGAACGATCTCGTTTTGAAAGAGACGTTCGAGGTGTCCGAGGACTGCATTCCCGTTCTGTTCGTTTCTCAGGGAAGAGCGAGATACACAGAGGACCGGACAAAGGATGTCAGAACTGCCGTCGAGGAACTTGCAAGGACGGGATTCTGCGATATCGCCGTGTTCGATACCGATTCGATGCTGAGAGCGGACGACTGGGCCGCCCTTCACGACAGGTACCAGGACCTGATACCTTTTGTCAGGAAAAAGGACAGGGAAACGGATGGGATAGGGTTCCAAAGGATCATTTGCGACCTTTGACCAGCATCGAGCCTATCTCCTTTCCGTGATCGAATGAAGGTCCGGACAGATCCTCCGCTTTTTTCTCATCGGTGTTCGGTATCTCAAGATGCCCCATCCATTCCATCCCCGCTGTGATGGAGAACGCTTTGAATATCGACACCGTGTTCTTGAAATTAGGAGCCGGCCCTCCCCCGGAGAGCAGCGCCGTGATGAACGCGGGGTGCCCTTTGTCCGCGAACCACACTGGCTGGAATCTGTCGACGACGGCCTTTATCGCAGAGGACGGGCCGCTGAAGTGTATCGGCGTGGCAAGGACAAGCAGGTCGCTCTCTCTGAAAGCTTTGTAGATCTTTTCCATATCGTCGGAGATGATGCATTCCCCGTTTTTTGAGCAGTCGCCGCACCCAGTGCAGTGTTTAATGTCCATTTCTATCGGAAGAACGATCTCCGACGTTACTCCGTGTACGGCCAGCCCCCTTGAGAAAGAACGGCATGCTTCTGATGTGAACCCCCCTTTCCTGCTTCCGCAGATGATCAAGGCCTTCATGTGACAGAAATGTGGTGCGTTCTTTTTATATGTTCTGAGATTATTCTCACAGTGTCGAAGAGGATACGATGGCAGCTTTTACGAAGAAAAGGTCAATGAGTTTTCCAAGGACAGTCCTCATAGGAAACAATGCGATAGACGATGTTGTAGACGTCTGCCGCAACCTTCAATTCGGTAAGAACGGCGTGATAGTGACAGGCGACGATACGTACAAAGCGGCGGGGAAGAGGGTCGAAGATCTGATATCAGAGGTGCATGAGATAGTTACCGTCAAGACGGAGAACGCCACCATGGAAAATCTGGAAATCGTGGAAGCGGCGGCGAGAGAACACAAGGCGTCCTTCCTGCTGGCGGTGGGAGGAGGAAGCAAGATAGATATCTCCAAAATGGCCGCAAACAATCTGAATATCCCATTCATAAGCATACCGACATCGGTCGCCCATGACGGGATCGCATCCGACCGCGCATCTCTGAAATCGGAGAACGGGTCAAGTTCGGTGAGCGCCGTTTCTCCCATAGGAATAATCGCAGATACCAAAGTGATCAGCGACGCCCCCTACAAATATCTGGCGGCGGGCTGTGCGGACGTGATAGCAAACCTCACGGCGCTGATGGACTGGGAGCTGGCCCACAAGAATAAAGGCGAGGAGATAAGCAGTTCGGCGTGCATAGTGGCAAAGCATGCAGCGGACGATATCATCGCGAACAGCAAGGCCATCAAGCCGGGGTGCGAAGAGAGCGTATGGCTTGTGCTCAAGCCGATA
>JAISPV010000057.1 GCA_031274665.1 Candidatus Methanoplasma sp.
CGCCCAGTAGACGGCGAGGTTTATCTTGCCGCCGGGAGGCGCGCCGGGAAGGAGCTCTCCGAGGTCCGCCGGTTTGAGCTGCGCCGCCGCTATCGACTCGGGGGTCTTCGTGTATACCACCTTGGCCGGTGCGGCCGGCTTGACGGCCTTTTTGACCTCCTTTGCAACGCTCTGTATCGGCTTTACAGCCTTATTTTTTCTGAATCTGTCAAAGAATGACATTTTACTCCTCCTGTAAAGGCGTAGGTCCGAGTTCCTTGATCGTCTGGACGAAATCCGTCAGGGTCTTCTGGAATTTCTCTCCCTCGGATGCCGAGACCCACTCGAGCCTCAGTCTCTTCGGATCGAATCCGTACTGCTCAAGCACCATTCTGATCAGTGCTATCCTTCTCCTCGCCCTGTAGTTCCCTCCGATGTAATGGCAGTCTGCCGGGTGGCAGCCCAGCACTATAACTCCGTCGGCTCCCTTTGCGAGAGACCGGAGGATGAACTCAGGGTCCACCCTCGCCGAGCACATCGTCCTGATGATGCGGAAGTTGGGGGGCATCTGCAGTCTTGCCACGCCCGCTCCGTCCGCTCCCGCGTAGGAACACCAGTTGCAGCAGAACGCTACTATCTTCGGTTCAAAGTCTGACATCTTGATCACACTCCTGCCTTGTTGAACAATGCGTCTATCTCTGCGATTATCTGCTTGTTCCTGAATCCTCTCTGCTCCATTGCTGCCGCCGGGCATGAGGCCACACATGAGCCGCATCCCTTACAGAGGCCGGGGTTCACGTTGCTTCTGAGGAATCCGTTCTCGTCTGCGACTATCGTTATTGCATTGTAGTCGCAGCAACCCTCGCAGACGCCGCATCCGTCGCACAGGTCCGGGTTGGAGACGGCGATTATGCCTTCCGATATCAGCTTGTCCTTCGATATCGTGGTGAGCATCCTTGCCGCCGCGCCGGATCCCTGGGCGATGCACTCGTCCATGAATTTCGGCCAATGGGCCGCACCCGCAACGTACACGCCCTCTGTGGCGAAGTCCACCGGCCTTAGCTTCTGGTGGGCCTCAAAGAAGTATCCGTCCTTGCTTATGGGGACCTTCACCATCTTGGCGAGCTCTTCCTTCTCCTCGCGGAGAGGGGTCATTCCCGCTGCGAGAACCAGCGTGTCGACCGGGATCTCCACGTCTGTTCCGAGTATCGAGTCGTGTGCCTTCACCACTTTTCCGTTATAGTCGGGCATCGCATCGTCCACGCAGTACCTGAGGAACTTGACGCCGAGGCTGGAGGCCTTGTTGTAGAGCTCCTCGCGGAATCCGTATGTCCTGATGTCCTTGTGTATGACGGTGACGTTCGCGGTGGGGTCCTTCATCTTTATCTGGATGGCGTTGCGGAGCGAGCTTGCGCAACAGACACGGGAACAATATTTCACGGTGCTGTTCCTTGAGCCTACGCACTGAACGAACGCCACATCCTTTCCGCTGAACTTACCGTCCGCCATGGCGTTCTCGAGTTCGACGTTGGTCATCACTTTCTTGTCGGAGCCGTAGTTGTACTCGGCGGGTTTGTATTGTGCGGCGCCGGTGGCGAACAGTATTGCGCCTACCGGTATCTCCTTGCCTCCGTCGAGAATGACCTTGAAGTTACCGACGAAACCGGGGATGTCCTTGACGGCCGCCCCTTTGTATACGGTGATCTTCTTGTTGTTCTCAATTTTCTGTATGAGTTCCTTTACGAAATCTCCGACGGCTTTGCCGTCCTCCTTGTGGCGGAAGTTGAGCGCGAATCCTCCGAGCTCCTTGTTCTTTTCGATGAGGAACACGGGTATTCCCTGAGCGGCGATGTCCAATGCCGCCGTCATTCCCGTTATCCCTCCGCCGATGACCGCCGCGGATTTGGTGACCGATATCTCGGAACCCACCAACGGCTCCAGGAGCGAGACCTTTGCGATCGCCATCCTGATGAGGTCTTTAGCTTTCACCGTGGCCGCCTCGGCCGCGTGCATGTGTATCCATGAGCACTGGTCGCGGATGTTGGCCATGTTGAACAGGTATTTGTTCAATCCGCCGTCCCTGCAGGCTTCCCTGAAGAGGGGCTCGTGCGTCCTGGGCGTGCATGATGCGACGACCACTCTGTTGAGGTCCTCTTCTTGGATAGCTCTTGATATTTCTTCTAAGCAGTCCTGGGCACAGGCGTACTGCGACTGTCTCGAAAGGACCACGTTCGGAAGCGACTTTGCGTATTCCGCTACTGCGGGTACGTCGACCACCGATCCGATGTTTATTCCGCAGTGGCATACCCATACTCCGACGCGCGGCTCTTTGCCTTCAACGTCCTTCTCCTGGGGGTACACCTTGGGTGCACGGGGTATGAACTTGTCGTCGACGATGAACGCTCCCGCCTTTCCTGCGGAACCGCTCGCCTCTGCGACAGATGTCGGGATGTCTTTGGGTGCGGCGAACGCGCCTGTTACGAACACTCCCTCTCTCGTTGTGTCGAGGGGGTTGAAGACGGTAGTCTTGCAGAAGCCGTACTCGTTCAGTTCTATCCCGAGGATCTTTGCGATCGCCTCTGCTCCGTCCGGCGGGTTGAGGCCGATCGACAGAACAACGATGTCGTATTCTTCCGATTTGCCGTCGCCGTTGGAGTCTGTGAAGTTGACCGTGAGCTTCTTCGTCTCCGGGTCCTCATCGACATTGGAAACACGGGCGGACCTGTGCATCCCTATCCCGTACTCTTTCTGCGCCCTGTCGATGTATGCCTCGAATTCTTTTCCGTAGGACCTGATGTCCATGAAGAATATGTCCTCTTGGAGGTTTATGTGCTCCTTGGTGATTATTGCCTGCTTTGTGGCGTACATGCAGCACACCGACGAGCAGTACTTCTTCCAGCCGGTCTTCTCCGACCTTGATCCGCAGCATTGTATGAATGCGATCTTCTTGGGCTCCTCTCCCGATGACGGGACGGCGATGTGGCCTCTAGCCGGGCCGGACGCGCACATCATTCTCTCGAACTCCAGCGCCGTCACGACATTCTTGAACCTGCCGTAGCCGTACTCTGTCGCGGCGGCGGCGTTCCACGCCTTGAACCCGGGCGCAGCTATGATGGAACCTACCTCGACCGTTAACTCCTGGTCCTTGTCCTCGTAGCTTATCGCCTTTTTCTGACACACCTTTGCGCACACACCGCACTTGCCGTCCTTTATCATCCTGCAGTTGGCCGCATCAATGATGGCGACCCTGGGCACTGCCTGCGCGTGTGGTATGTAAATCGCCCTCCTGGTGGCCAGACCGTACTCGAACTCGTCCGGTATCCCCTTAGAGGGGCATTTCGCGAGACAGTCACCGCACGCCGTACAAGACGAGGGGTCGACATATCTCGCCTTTTTCTTGAGTGTGACCTTGAAATCCCCTGCTTTGCCCTCCACTTTCATAACTTCGTGGAAGGTAAGGGTCGTTATATTCGGGTGTCCGATACAGTCTGCCATCTTTGGTGAGAGGATACATGCAGAACAGTCATTTGTCGGGAATGTCTTGTCGAGACGGCACATCGTCCCGCCTATCGTTGGGAGTCTTTCCACCAGATAGACGTGTATGTCCCTGTCCGCAAGATCCAACGATGCCTGTATACCTGCGATTCCTCCGCCGATAACTAATGCTGATTTCGTCAAATCCTTGCCTCCATTTTTACCAATTGATCAATTGGACTAAACAGGTGTATAATCTCACGTTTTAAAGCCCTTACTACGTAAGGTTTAAAATAATAAAAGATGTTTATTAGTCCTCTTTCTTTTTAATACAAAAAATCCTTCATACCAAATTGGGGTTAGCTCGTTTTTAAAGGACCCAGACCTAATTCTATACTAAAAAAATAGACATTTTACTAAACGGTAATACAACCTAAAAATTGGTAGCATTATTGCATAAAAAAATGAAATTCGTATGTTACGACCGAAACGGCCCCGCACCTGCGTCAAGAAGTATTAAAAAGACAAATTTTATTAACCTGTTCCATGGACTTAGGAAACACCCTTTTTACTCTGGGTATCATAATACTGCTGGTTGCATTGATAGCCATGGTCATTGTCTTCCAAGGCTACTTGAGCGCGAAGTACGACCTCCCCGGCAGAGCGACAGGCAGACCGAAAAAGAAATCTACTACTTTTTTGGATGAGGGAGAGGACGAAAAGAAATGCGAGATATGCTACGGCAAGATCAACGAGGACCCGATAGCAAAATGCGCCTGCGGCAGGATCTTCCACGAAGCCTGTGCGAAACCGACGGGCTCCTGTCCCTACTGCGGCACTTCCTATGAGAACATGGAAGTGCGGGAGCCCGAGAGAACGAGGTGCCCCGTCTGCGGAAAGTTCCTCAAAGGCAGTATATGTTCGTGCGGCGCGGTGATACGGCGGAAGGATGACACGTTCGTCTGTAAATGCGGCAATTTCGTGGATGCTGGCAAACCGGTCTGCAAGAAATGCGGCGCCGTCTATGAGAGGACGATAATGAAGGTATTCAAAGAAAAGAAATGATGTGGGGGGGGGTCGCTTCTGACAGTAAAAAGTAAGATAGGGAGAAGAAGGTACGTGGCCTTCAGCGTGTCTCCGGATATGACAAGAGACATCATCATAAAAAGAGCCAGATCCGCCTGTCCGGACGATCCTCCGTATGTCATCCAGTGTGCTTCCGGAAAAGCGATACTCAGATGCTCCCCCGAAAGCAAAGAGGATGCGATGATCATGATGTCAAAGATAGATCCGCTCTCCTCCCCCCTCATAACATCCGGCACGCTCCGCAAGATCAGACAGAGATACCCTGAACTGAAACAGGCGAAGAACAGACCCGGCTGAAGCACTCTCGGGGCAGTGCTGGATGTGATGGCATATCTGAACAAAGGCGGCATGCCGTGATCAAGTACGGCATGGGGTACGAAGACCTCTGGGATTTGCTGAACGATATCAATTCAACGATCCTGCTGAATGATGCGGCGACGAGGAACAGCATGCGCGATCTGTCCTCGCTCATGAAGATAACGGAATACCTGTATTCAAAGGCGGGCAACCTCATCTCTCCCTTTTTCACATCAAAGGAACTGAAGATGAACGACAAGACCGTGAATAGCTATCTCAGGATCATTGAGGGGTCGCTGCTTGTGATCAGAGCTCCCCGGTATGATATGGTAGGCAAGAAGAGCCTGAAGGGCACATGCAAATACTATGCGACGGACACGGGCATAAGGAACGCATACCTCAGGTCAAGGGACCGCGATATCGGGCGGCTGGCAGAGAACGCCGTGTTCTTGGAGCTGAAAAGAAGGGGTTACATGGTCGCCGTCGGAAAGTACGGCGATGCCGAGATAGATTTTACAGCGGATAAGAACAGCGTGACCGAATATTATCAGGTGGCGAAGACCATCGTTGACGAAACGGTCCTGAAAAGAGAGATAAAGCCGTTTGAGGAGACAGACGACAATTACCTAAAGACAATAATAACATGGATGAGCCTCCGCAAAAGAATGTCCGGGGGATAAGGTTCCTGCGTCTTGACAGTTTTCTCTCGGGGAAAGAATGACGCTCACGACACTATTTTTTCCATACATCGGGATAAAAAGAAAAAAAAAGGGGACAAGCCCCCGTTTAGTTTGATGATGGTATTTTGGTCTTCTTATGCACTGCGACCCCCATGGCGATGATCAGGACTGCGATGATCAGGATTATTCCGATCAGCAACCACGGTATCCCGTCCGAAGGCGCGGTCACGCCGTACAGACTGAAGGACGAGGCCGAGAACACCGCGGTCTTGCCGTTAACGTCCGCCGTGATGACCTCCAGCGTCCCGTCGGCCTTCTGGTGGACTATCGCGACGCCGGAGGCGCCGC
>JAISPV010000004.1 GCA_031274665.1 Candidatus Methanoplasma sp.
GCACGGCAGCTGGGGTTGAACTCTTTCATGGCTCCCGAGGGCATGAGCACCACGACCTTCTCTCCTCTGCTGACGATCGTCGCAGACGATCCGGCGGTCTTGGCGAACTTCCCTCCGTCGCCGGGCTTTGCCTCGATGTTATGGACCGCCGTTCCCTCGGGTATCCTGAACAAGGAGGTTATGTTGCCGGGAACGACCTTGTCGCTTCCGACGAATATCTTCTGTCCGACCACCGTACCGGCCGCCGCAAGCTGATAGTCAGTGACCCCGTTGAAGTCTATGACCGCCAGCGGGCTTGTCCTTCCGGGTGCTTGGATAAGGTCCTTTACAGTGCCTACTCCCTCATCGAACGGTGGCAGCCTGACGTCGTCCACGTGTCTGTGGCTCGGAGAGCGGTAGTGAGAACCTCCGCGTCCCCTTCTTTGTGTAATCAATCTTTTTCCCATTCGATCACCTCAGAACACTCCGACCCTCATTCCGACATCATCCGCAGAGTATCCTTCCGCGAGTTTGATGATGGCATGCTTGCCGTCCTTCTGTATCCTTGTCCACACAGCTTCGACCTTCACTTCGAAACGCTCCTCGAAGGCCGTTTTGATGTCTGCTTTGGTGGCCTGTCTGTGCACAATGAACTCTATCTTGTTGCCGTCCCTGAATTTCTGCGTAGGGGTGCCGGACAACAGGTTGAGGGTCTTTTCCGTGACGTACGGTTTGATGAGTATATCGCTCTGCTTCACTGCGTCCACTCTCCTATCTTGGCGATGGCCGATCTTGTGTATAATGTGAGTCTTCCCGCATCTCCGCCGGGTGCGAGGATGCTTGCACTGAGCGTGCTGACCGTCTCGACGTCGACTCCCGGAAGGTTCGATGCTCCCATGAAGACCGGGGCCTCTCTGTCGGACACCACTATCAGGATGGATGTGGGGGTCCTGTATCTTCTGTTCCTCATCTTTCCCCTTCCGGCGCGGATCTTGGTGCCTTCTTTCGCCCTCTCGATATCGTAGCCGATGCCGATGCTGTCGAGCACCTCGTTTATCTCGGAGGTGCCTGCGATGTTCTGGAACTCGTCCTCTATCACGATCGGGAATGAGACGGAGTCATCGAACTGATGGCCCCTCTCCCTTACACAGTCGGCACTGCCGGTCGCCGCGATCGCCGAGAAGCGCGCAAGCCTCGATTCTTTTTTATTGATCTTCTGGTCCCATATCCTCTCGGGGCGCGGGGGGTGCGCTCTCCTTCCCGACACGTTGTTGGGGGATTCGGTCGCCCTTCTTCCGTCATGAAGTCTCTGGACGCGTGCTACGCCTCTTCCTTTTCCCCATGTGCTTACCGAGTGCCTCATTCCGGACCTCTCGTTGGGCCCGTAAGGCTGCCTCTTGTTGGCGGCGGCGGCCAGGATCGATTTCTTTATCACGTCCGGCCTGTACTCGTATGAGAATACCTCGGGGACATCGATGGTTCCGGAGACCTCTCCATTTACAGAATAAACATTCGTCTGTGCCATTTCTCATGCCCCCTGCTTTGATTCGGTGGATATGTAGGTCACATCCGCGACCGAGACATCGGCCTTCTTGGGCGCTCTCGCGGCGTCCCTGAACCTTATCAGCCTCTTGGTGGGCCCGGGAACGGATCCGTGTATCAGTCTGTACTGGTTCCTTCCTTCTCCGTAGTTGATGAAGCCTCCCTTGGGGTTGACCTCTCCTCCGTCCTGCCCTACTTTTATGATCTTCTTGTTGAATTCGGTCCTCTGGTGGTATCCCATCTGACCCGAGGCCGGGACCGTGCTCCTCACGTAACCGGGCCTCTTCGGACCGAGGTTCCCGATGCCGCGGCGGTGTTTGCTGTTCTTATGCGAAAGCAGCTTGACCCCCCACCTCTTGGTGACTCCCTGGAACCCTTTTCCTTTCGTGACGGCGATCACATCGATCAATGCGCCTTCCGCTGCGAAATCCTTGAGGGCGATCTCTTTTCCCAAGATCCCCTTTGCATATTTTACCCGATCCTCCATCTTCCCACCGCCGATCCTGAGCTCCATCAGGTCTGGGACCTTCTTCGGCACCCCAGTGATCATCTTCGGCTGGGTGTATGCGAGTATGCGGACATCCTCGATGTCCAGTCCGTCGTATCTTCCGAACGACGATTCGTCGTGGTTGGCGGGTACCATCAGTCTCTTCGAAAGCAGGGGGTCAAGGTCTTTTGCCCATACCTCTCCTGCCGTCTTGAGCCCTATGATGCTGCTCTCGTAGAATCTCACCGCAGCAACTCTCATTGGCGGTACCTCTACCACCGTTACCGGTATCTGCAGCTCCATGCCCGATGTCGTGCTCTTGGCCCTCTTGTCGACGATGAACGCATGCGTCATCCCGACCTTGTATCCGGCGAATCCCTGTACTTTAGGCGATCCGCTGATCTCGGGCCACGAGTCCAGCCTCGGGGTCTGCGACTGTGCTCTCTTCCTAGGGCCGAATGCCCTGGATCCTCTGTGTGGACGTCTCCTCTGTGACATTTATTCACATTCCTGCGAGGGTGTCTTCGCTAACCTCGCGCTTTATCGACGAACGCGTCTTCATGTTTGACCGTGACGCCGTATCCATCTCGAGAACTCGACATGAGTGAACTTTGGGTTGCTCAAGGCATTGCCCGGTGCGTCTGGTCAGACATACAGCATGTCCGATCTAAAAGTGGTATAATAGCCCTATATTTAAAGGCTACTGAAATTTGATCCGGTAAAGATCCGATCTGACAGATGGATCTGTCTTATTAAATTTATTTTGAGTGAAAAAAGGTAAAAGTCGACGTGGGAGGGGCGAAATATGGACAGGGTCCCTTTTCTGCAGTTCACCTTACTATCGTCTTCCTGTGACGGGAACGACGGACCGCAGTCTCCAGACCCAGTAGAGGGGGACCCTTTTGATGACGTCTCCGTCGCCCAACTCTAACGAGGATATCACTGCCGTTTCAGAATTGAACTCTTTGACGAACCCATTCAAACTCTTTGAAACGGCCTTGCGCCCCGATTTTACCTCTATCGGCACGACCCTGTTCCCATATTGGACAATGAAATCGACCTCTGCGGTCCCTTTCGACCTCCAGTAGAACGGCACTTCTCTGTTTGCGGATATCAATTCGTTCAGGACATAGTTCTCTATGATCGCTCCCTTGAAGTGTTCGTGCTCTTTTGAAAGATCGAATTCGAAGCCTGAACGTAATCCCGACATCCTGCGGAAGATGCCTACGTCCGCCATATAGAGCTTAAAGTGTGTGCTGTCGGAGAACATAGGGAGCGGCAACCGCGATGGGTCGGCCTGTTTCACTTTGTACAGCAGGCCCGCATCGATCAGCCACTCCAGTGCGTCCCCCAGATCTCTGGCTCTTGCGCCGGTCTTGACGTGGTCGAACATGAATTTCTTGTTCTCTTTTGCCAATTGTACGGGTACGGAATTCCATATGAGTGTGAGTTTTTGTAGAGATTCCGTTGCGTGTTTGGCAAAATCCTTTTCATGATCTTTTATGATATTATCGATTATTCCGTCGACCTCTTTGATGTCCCTGTTATTGATCCATGACTCTACCGCGGCTGGCATCCCGCCCGTGGTGAGGAACACGCTCAAATAGAATTCCAGCCTGGACGCGAACGGAAGGATGAAAGCGTCCGTCGGATACCGTCCGTCCATTTCTTTCACGAGGTCGGCCTCTCCGTTGGCCAGAAGGAATTCTTTGAAGTTCATGGGCCATATCCTGACCCTGTCTACCTTTCCGACGGGGAACGAATAGGGTTTGGACATAAGGACCCCGAGAAGAGAGCCCGCACATGCGACATGGTATTCCGGGGCATTCTCACAGAAGTATTTCAGACTGGTCAGAGCCCTGTTGCAGAACTGTATATCATCGAGTATCACCAGGGTTTTTCCGGGCTCTATCTTTTCGCGGGACAATATCGCAAGTTGGGACAAAATGCGGCCTGTGTCGAGATTGGGTTCGAAAATCATGGCCAGTTCATCGTTGCCTTCGAAATTGAGATACACGACGTTCTCATAATTCTCACTCCCGAACTCCTTGAGGAGGAAGGTCTTGCCGCATTGTCT
Source organism: Candidatus Methanoplasma sp. (assembly GCA_031274665.1). Lineage (GTDB taxonomy): Archaea > Thermoplasmatota > Thermoplasmata > Methanomassiliicoccales > Methanomethylophilaceae > Methanoplasma. Next base: position 4,086 of record JAISPV010000004.1, read on the forward strand.
TACGCCCTCCAAGATCAAGGGTTTGCGGTTTTGCTGTTCTTCCAGGTCAGCAGCTCCTCATAGGCAAGCCGGTACACACACCATGATTGTGGTGATCGTTTATATGTTTCTGTCTGGCCCACGTTTTTCTAACATGATTTTGACGTTTGTAACACGTTTTTCTAACATAGCCTATTCGATATCATTGCAAATGGGGTCATGGTCCCTTCTTATCATTCGGTCCCAGGATCGATCAGACGGTATTTTTTGTAGCATTCAGGTAAGGGCACTTTTTTGAAGCCCCCATCGCAACGAATTCCCCTGAGTCCTTATATTTGCATTCTGGACGTATAGATCCGTTTTGTGGCGGCGACCTCAAAGCGTGCCTTCTTTGGCCTTTGCCTGGGCCCTCTTCATGCGTGCCTT
>JAISPV010000029.1 GCA_031274665.1 Candidatus Methanoplasma sp.
ACGCTGCTCGATCTTTTCACAATGCGTTCGGCCAAAGGTTCGCTTGACGGCCTGAACGTTGTATTGGTAGGCGATCTGAAGTACGGCAGGACGGTGCACTCCCTTGCGGAAGCGTTGACGATGTTCGGCGCCAAACTCACTTTCGTCGCACCGGAATCCCTGCAGATGCCGTCGGACACCTTCAGCCATCTCGTCGAGAAAGGGTGCAGGCCGGTGAAGACCCCAGTTCTGGAGGATGTCATCGGGCAGGCCGATGTTCTTTATGTTACAAGGATCCAAAGAGAGAGGTTCCCTGACCCCGCCGAGTACCAGAAGGTCGCCGGGATGTACAGGATAGGTAATGCGACGCTCCGCGAGGCGAAGAGCGACATGATTGTAATGCACCCCTTGCCGAGGGTCGACGAGATACTGCCTGAAGTGGACTCCACGCCCCATGCGAAATACTTTGAACAGGCGTTCAACGGCGTCCCGGTAAGAATGGCCCTCCTCTGCGCCATCCTCAGAGGTGATATCGATGGATAAAAGCAAGATCGTCGAGACAAAGATACCTCCGATAAGGAACGGGACGGTCATCGACCACATCGCGAACGGCCAATCCCTGAACGTGCTGAAGATACTTGGAGTGAACGAGCACAATATCGATTCGGTGATAAGCATCGGAATGCATGTTCCTTCATCCAAGATAAAGGGGTGGAAGGACGTGATAAAGGTCGAGGACAGGGAACTCGACACTGCGACAGTAGGAAAGATCGCCCTCATCGCTCCTGATGCAACGATATCGTTCATCAGAGATTATTATGTGGCGGAGAAGTCCAAGGTCAGGCTTGACGACCATATCATCGGGTTAGCGAAATGCAGCAACCCGAACTGCATAACGAACAGAGGAGAACCGGTCGTCCCCGAGTTCATAGTGGAAGAGCGCAACCCTCCGAAACTCAGATGCGTGTACTGCGACAGGATATTGACCAACATATCCGAGAACCTCCTGTGAGATGACGGTAATAATCGTGACGGGGATGCCGGGTGCCGGCAAAGAGGAATTCCTTTCCGTCGCCAGTTCGCTGGGGATCCCCTCCGCGCGCATGGGTGACGTTGTCAGAGAAGCTTATCCGAGATCGCCCGAATATGAAAAGGGAAAGAGCATAGGGGAGTTCGCAAACGCCGAAAGGGAGAGGTTCGGAAAGAATGTCTGGGCCGAACGCACCGTCAAAAAAATGAGCGGCGATGTTTTCCTGATCGACGGATGCAGAAGCATGGCCGAGATCAGGTCATTCAGAGAGATCCGCAGAGATGTCAGGATAATCGGGATACATTCTCCTCCCGAACTGAGATATGAAAGGCTGGTGAGAAGAGGGAGAGAGGATGCCCCCAAGAACATCGCCGAGTTCAACGAAAGGGATTCCAGGGAGATATCCTGGGGGCTGGCCGAGGTCATATCGCTGTCTGACATGATGGTGGTCAATGTATCAACCCTCGGCGAGTTCCATTCCGCTGCGGAGAAGATACTGAGGGAGCTGAGATGAGGTTCACCACCATGCGCCTCTGCGGCGGCGAGGCCCTGATGGCGATATCGGCGGACGTTCTCGATCTGGACATGGACAATGCCTCCGTCCGTCTGGAAGAGATGGGATGCGTCATAAAGCAAAAGGACGATATGATGGCGGTCCTGGACTGGAAAGGGATGGAGACCACCATTTACCCTCAGGGCAAGGTCATGTTCTTCCCTCTGAAAGACCGCTCTTTATGCATCAGATATGCGACCGAGATACTCGAAAAGTTGATCTGACCGGTACCTTACATTTATATCCTTATTCAATATGTCCTTTGTATGGATTTGATTACCTAGATGACCCAGATGATCATATCTGGTATCCTGTCGGCAGCCTTGGCGTTCGCAGCATACCAGTTCAGGATGCTGACGCTCTCTGGAGCGATAGCGTCGTTCTTCGTAGGGTATATAGTTGGGATATTCGGTACCATCGAATGGCTGATCCTTCTCGTCGCATTCACCTTTGCCGGCCTCATAGCGACAAAAATGGATATGAACGACAAAGCCGAATGCGGCCTGCAGGAAGGAAACTTCGGTGAACGATCGCATAAGAACGTCCTCGGAGTAGGGATACCGGCCTGCATTTTCGCAATCCTTTACGGCACTTCAGACACTATACTGACCCCACTGTTGGGTGCGCTTCCGATTCAATATAATTTTGCGCTCACGGTCGCATTCATTACCACTCTCACAGTAGCGGCGGCGGATACCGTGGCAAGTGAGATCGGGATCAGAGACAAGAGAGTTTGGCTCATAACCACCTTCGAAAGGGTAAAGCGCGGAACGAACGGCGGCGTATCCGTACTCGGGACCGCATCGTCCGCAGCCGCGGCGGTGTTCACCGGCGTCGTGGGATGGCTGCTCATCTTCAAGGGATTGGACATTCTCGTTGTGGTGCCGATCGTATTCGGAATAATGGGGAACCTTCTCGACAGCGTGCTGGGCGCGACCTTAGAGAGAAAGGGGAAGATCACCAAATACGCCAACAATTGTCTGAGCGCGCTCAGCGGCGCTGTGCTCGGGTTTGCGGTCATCTTACTTCTCTAAAGCGGCCTTGTCCGATCTTTCGTATCTGTTGTGGCCGGGGATGCTTTTCTTGTATCTCCAGCATTTTATTGCGTCCTCGAGTCTCAACCCTTTGTTGTCCTCGAAGAGGTCCCTTACGTACGTGTTATACTCGAACTGTCTTCCGATGGTGCTTTTGCTGACCTTCTTTCGTTCGGCGATCGCACGGAACTGTTCGACCGCATCGCCGTACGTCCTTCCGGGATCCTCTCTCAGCCAT
>JAISPV010000036.1 GCA_031274665.1 Candidatus Methanoplasma sp.
TCGTCAACCTCGGCGGACAGTATTCGGAGGAGATCTGCAAACGGGCAGGTATCGACAAAAGCACGCCCTCCAATGAGATCGGCGATACAGACCTCGACAAGATGTACTCCTCGCTCAGAGAGATAGTCGGCCATATGGTCCGAAGCAGCGAGCCTACCATCTTTAGAAAGGACGGGGCGATCGTAGATGTCGCCCCGGTCAACCTGACCATCTATGATGACGCTGAATCACAGAATGTCGCGAGCATGTCCCTGGCGATCGATTCTCTGATGAAGGAGATAGGCCAGACCGAAGAGGAGGCATACGTTGACCCGGAGATCGAGAAACTAAAGAAAAGGATACAGAAACAGACGGAGACGGTCGAAGAATACATACTCGAATCCGAGGACCTGAAGAAGAGGGCCGACGCGGTTTACATGGAATATCAAAAAGTGAATGAACTCCTTTCCGTGCTGGGGCAAAAATCAAAGGAACTCACATGGGAGAAGCTCGCGGAAGGCGCCAGGAAGATATCGTTCGTCACAGATATCGATCCCTCCAAGAACACGGTCGTGGCCGACGTCTCGGGTCTCAGGGTCTCCATGGATTATACCAAGAGCATCGATGCGAACGCTTCGCTCATCTATGAAAAAAGCAAAGGGATCGGCGAAAAAGCGAAGAGGGCAGAGAGTGCATTGAAAGAAAGCCTGGCCGAGCTTGAGAGGAAACAGAAAGGCTTCGACAAGGCCAAAGCTCTTGCCCTGAACAAGGTCCAGCCGACCAAACAATTCTGGTTCGAGAGATACAAGTGGTTCATCGCTTCCTCCGGAAAACTGGTCATCGCCGGAAGGGATGCCCACTCGAACGACAACGTTGTGAAAAAACACATGAAAGAGAAGGATGTGTTCGCCCATGCCGATGTCCACGGCGCTCCTTCTGTGGTCCTGAAGGACGGCGCTGCCGCCACTCCCGACGAACTGAGAGAGGCCTGCGTCTTCGCCTTGACCCAGTCTAAGGCCTGGATCGCCGCGCTCATGGAAGGAGCGGCATTCTGGGTCTATCCGGATCAGGTGAGCAAGACCCCTAATCCGGGGGAGTTCGTTCCCAGAGGGGCATTCATCGTAAGGGGAAAGAGAAACTACGAATACCATCTGAAGATGGAATTGGGGATCGGTGAGATCTACTATCAGGGTGCGAGAAAGATCATGTGCGGGCCGGTCGGCCTTTTCAAGGATTCCCAGAAATATCTGATCTTGAACCCCGGAAGGGGAAAGAGCGGAAGAAGGTCCGGAGAGATCGCAAAGGATTTCCAAGTGCCAGAAGAAGAGATATCAAGGATACTGCCTCCCGGAGACGTCGAGATAGTTGATCGTATATGGAATGAGGGGCAGTGATTGGTGCCCGCGCCGGAATTCGAATCCGGGTCAAGAGGTCCGCAATCTCTCAGGATATCCAGGCTACCCCACGCGGGCGGATTGTTCCGCAGAAAAACTGACTTATTGTTAAACTGTTTCAGACTTCCGGACGGGACAGATAGCGCGTTATGTATCCTGCTATCCTGTTCCTCATCTTCACCGAGTAAACGTCCGTGAGGTTGTTCACCATCTCTTTGTTGTTCTCGAAATCCCTGCTGAATGCCTGAGGGTATTTGTTGAGGAGTTCGATGGAGATCCTTTTGATATATGTGGGCCTTATCCTTCCCATACTTTCACCGATATGGCTCCGATTAAGTGGATGCCTTATTTAAGCTTTGTTGGCTCTGCGCGGACGGCCACATGAAAGTTTGCCTTCCGGGCACGGCCCTCTCATGCATGGCGGACCGGCATCCTTGAATATGACCGGAGATACTTCCATGCAAAGTGCCAGCATCCTTTCTGCCAACTCTCTTATCTCCCACTGGGCGCGCTCGCAGCATCTCAGCGAAAAGAAGTGGAACAATTCTCTTGCATTCATTGTCATCGTGATATTCGTGGTACACCCGTTGGGAAGGACGTACCTAGCATCCTCTGCGGGTATCGTCTCTGCAAGCTTCCCGTATGCATCCCATATCTTCCTCATCATCTCTTCATACAGTTCGAGGGAAGAGGGGTCCGCTCTTATTGTCTCCGGGACAACATAGGTCGGGTCCTTCAAAGAGACATATCTCTGGCTTTGCTGCGAGTATGAAGCGATCCTGTGCCTCACCAATTGGTGAGTTAGCGCTCTTGAAACACCATCCACCGAGAACGTGAACACGGCGTGCTCCACCACTGAGTGGTGCCCCATGCCGACAATCTTGCCGAGGGCTTCTTCGGGATTCCTCATCCCGAGAAGGTCCGCCGATGGCCTTTCCGAATAACAAGACCTTCCCGCCGCGGCACAGATGGCATCGGCATTAGGCGTATATGCCAGCAACCTTACGTTCATTACGGCTTCCCCTCCGCCTTTCTGTTCCAGATGCGGGACTTAACGCTGTTCATCCTTTCTTGGTCCATCATATCTGCCAACCTTATCTTGTCGATCTCGATGCCGCCCAGGCGTTCGCATATTCCTTTGACGTGCGCATCCCCCACCACGACCACGAGGTTATTGTACTTTTCCAATGCCTCTTTGATCCTCTCGGCCATGTATGCATTCCTTTCGTCTATTAGCTTTTTTACCAAGGTCGGAAATCTCTTCCGCATGTTGAGGATGTATCTTTCCTCGTCTGCGGCAAATTTTTTCCCTGCCACATTCTTCTTGTCCCTTCCGAACAATCTGTCGGTGACGGTGGACATGGAATACCTGGCCTTTTCGAAGAAGGACATCTCCTCTTCGACCTCTCTCATTATCTGTTCGGCATCTTTGTCGATGCATATTATCTCCGCACCGACGATGTTTCCCGCGCGGATCGCGGCAAGCAGTTCGCCTCCGGGCTGGGCCCCGTTCTTTTCCGATATCCTGTTCTGATATTCGGCGGAGTCGCGGTACAGCCTCGGTGAGTTCTCTAACCCCTTCTTGTCGCCAGTGTCACTGATCAGTGCGGCGTACCTTCGTT
>JAISPV010000084.1 GCA_031274665.1 Candidatus Methanoplasma sp.
GTCGAAGAAGAAAAGCACGGTATCCTCGAATATCGTCCCCAGCGGGGCCAGTTTGGAATCCTGTTCATCCTTCTTGATCTTGAGGATGATCGCATTGTTCGAGGCCATCGCAAGCCTGCTTGATGCCGATGATGTAAGCGACACGACATGTGAACCGATGCGTCTGGCTATTTCTGCCGTCTGAACGACGGACATCGTTTGGCCGGTGTTCGAGACCAGAATGGTAAGGTCGTTCCTTCCTATTATCGGAGTGGTCATATCCCCTACGAAATAGACCTTCAGCCCCAGCTGGACCATCCTGACGGAGAACAGCTGCCCTATGAGACCGGACCTGCCCGAACCGTAAACAAAGATCTTTTCTTTTGAGATGATAAGGTCGATGAGCATATTCCAATCATGCTCGGGTATTGAGTAGACGACGGCCTTACAGCGTTCCTTAAGATAATCCATGGTCTCCTGCAAGGTCTCATTCCTCTGCGGCGGCAGCCTGTTCCGCTTTCTTCTTCTCCTTCAGCGCTTTGGCGACCCTTTTGCTCAAGACCCTTTCGTTGATGATCCTCATATACATCGCATCGTGTTCCAGCAGAGGCGATGAGGATATTATCGTCGCCTCGGGTTTAAGCTCGCACAGCGCTTCCGCCAAAGGTTCGAACCTCAGATCCCCCTTCTTTATCGGAGTGAGCCTTTTCTCGTTGCCTTCGCTGTACTCAACGCCGGCAAAAGCTGTGTGGATCCTTTTCCTGCAGTAGGGCTCCACCTGTTGCAGAAGGTCAAGGAAATCATTCGACTCCATCAGGGACCCGTTGGTCCTCGAGTGGTGGTGGGGGAAATTGACCACCGGGATGACATCTCTCACGGAATCACAGAGTTCCAGTATCTGTTCCAGCGAGCCGTAGACCGATTGGTGGCCGGTTATCTCCACACCAAGTTTTGGTCTGATCCCGTTCTCTTTCCACCACTCCATGATGTCCGCGACGTTCTCGGTAATGTTGGCGTCTATTTCCTCCTCCGGAAGATTTCCCGTGTAAAGGCCGAGGCTGGTGATCACCACATCCCCGTCAAGGGCGTTCGTGATGATCGCGGCCCTTCTGATACTGTCGATGCATGATTCCGTCAGTTCGTTGTTCGAGCCCAGGTCCATGTAGTAAGGGGTGTGAAGCGATATGTTCACATCCAATCTTTTCGCTATCTCTCCGATCTCATAGAGTTCGCCGAAATTGTCGGTTATCCCGGACGGCATGTAGATAAGGCCGTCCTCCTCTTCGATGATCGTCTCGGGGTCCGAGATCAGCTCGCCGCCCCGGTCCAGCTCTACGATGAAGCCTTCGGTGATGTCTCTGATCCTGATGCCGACCTCTTCCTCGTTCGGGTATCTCCCGTACACTCCGGCCCTTACCATTTGGATCCCGAGTGCGTTAAGGCTTAGGTTGTGCACATCCTCTATCCCATCTTTAAGCGTCCGTCCTTTACAGGACAATGGTATTCCGGCGGGTCCGAATCTGATCACTGTTTCACCAACTTTTAAACATGACGGAAAGGGGAATAAATATTTGCGCCCACGTATTGTGTTTTAGTATAATAAGGAAGTGTTCAAGATAGGTTTATAAACCACCTCCCCATACGACGGTTACCCAATGTCGGGAGAGTCAGAAAATGAGTGAGAGCTTCAAAACGAATCCCCAGCTCATCGCCTTGATATCAGATCTTAAGGCGAAGACGAGGGAGAACGAGGCCGCTATCTGGCGAGACATAGCGCTTAGGCTTGAGAAACCGAAAAGGAACTGGGCCGAAGCGAACCTCAGCAAACTTGAAAGGTATGCGAAGGACGGGGAAACGATAATCGTCCCCGGAAAGGTTCTCGCCGCAGGAAGCGTAACAAAAAAGATAACAGTGGCAGCATATGGTTTCTCGGATGCTGCGGCAGCGGGCATAACCGCCGCCGGAGGAAAGACAATGACAATAAGGGAGCTCATGGAAGCCAATCCGAAGGGCTCCAACGTGAGGATCATGAGGTGATATGGATGGTTACAGTCATTGATGCAAAAGGACTGATCCATGGCAGACTTGCCAGCAATGTCGCCGAAATGATCATGGACGGGGAAGAGGTAGTGGTCCTCAACGCAGAGGCCATCGTGATAACGGGTCAGAAAGAGAAGGTCTTCGCCGACTTCAAAGATAAGGTCGACCGCGGAGACACGACGAAAAGGAAAGGACCCTTCTATCCCCGCAGAGCGGATCTGCTCTTCAAGCGCTGTGTAAGAGGCATGATACCTTGGAAAACGACAAGCGGACGGGAGGCATACAGAAAGCTTCACGTATACGTCGGAACGCCCAAGCAGTTCGAGTCATGCGAGAAACTGAGGCCAGAAGAGGCAGACAGAGAGATCACCGGCAAATACACAACCCTGGGAGCCGTCTCAAAATTCCTGGGATCCAACGTGAGATGATCTCATGGAGCACGTAAACACAAGCGGAAAAAGGAAGACGGCGATCGCAAGAGCGACCGTCAAAGAGGGTACAGGCAGAGTGACCATCAACAAGGTGCCGCTGGACACGTACGGCCCGGAATTGGCGAGACTTAAGATACAGGAGCCTCTGGGGCTCGTTCCCGAGAAAGCGTCCAAGGTCGACATAGCTGTATTGGTCAACGGCGGAGGAGTGATGGGGCAGGCTGCGGCGGCAAGGACCGCGATCGCAAGAGGCCTCGTCGACTTCTACAAGGATGAGGAGATGGAAGCGGTGTTCAGGGCGTACGACAGGACGCTCATCATCAACGATGACAGAAGGAAACTTCCCAAGAATCCCCTCGGACACGGTGCCCGCGCCAAGAAGCAGAAGTCATATCGTTAAGGTGATATCATGATAATACCGGTGAGATGTTTCACATGCGGAAAGGTGGTCGGAAGCGCCTACCCCGAATATGTAAAACGGGTGGGGATGGGAGAGAATCCCAAGGATGTCCTGGACAACCTCGGGTTCGAGAGATACTGCTGCCGCAGGATGATCGTATCCCACGCAGACCTCATCGGAGAGATAGCACCTCTCGGATAAACCATTTAACGAAACCAATTAACAAAACCAATTATGGGCCCGTGGGGTAGCTTGGTATCCTTGTAGCTTGGGGTGCTATTGACTCCAGTTCAAATCTGGACGGGCTCACCTGTTTTCTCTTCTGAGGCATTTATGGCCCCAGCAGATCGATCGGGATGACAAGCACGCCGTCATCCCTCGTGTATGCTAATCCGCGCGTG
>JAISPV010000107.1 GCA_031274665.1 Candidatus Methanoplasma sp.
CGTCCGGAACCAGCAGGCTTCCGCAGATGACCGCGTGAGGATCCCCTTCGGGCGATACGGTCGCCAGGACCTTATTGGTCTCCGGACGCCTCAGCATATCTATCACCATAGGGATCAACTTGGCCATGCGTATACCTGCTGTCAGATCTGGACTGAAATGGGTTTTGGAGTGGTTTGATGGGAGTCTGTTCTATCAAGCCAGTTTTGTCCCGGCATTCGGAGACGCGCTCTGGTCGAACACGGCTTCCACTTTGAACACCCAGACGGCCGCAGCCTTAAGTCCTATCGCCTCGAGCTCCTTATTCATGATATCGATCTCCGGGCCCTTGTCCAGGCGTGCTTTTGCAGTACATTCTATCTCATAAGATTCCATTCCGGAAACAACAAGGAATGACGCTTTCGGGTTCTCGGAAAGGTTCTTTGCCGATGTTCTCATCAGTATCTCTCCGACGATCATCGTTTCGGCCGAGGGGGCCGCGATGCTGCCGGCGACTATTGCGTGAGGTTTTGCGTCCTTTGACGATGTCACAAGGACCTTGGTCGATGTCCGGGCTCTGATCAGATCCAGTACTTTATTTGGGATATTTGCCATTTGACCACCAAAATAGAAATCGACCTACACGTATATTTTAAGAACGGTCGTCCTGCAAGAACAGCTGGGATATCACAGCTCTTTCGGTCTTTTGATCTTGTTCATTATCAATATTACGGCGGCGTAACAGACGATCGCCCCAATGCAGATAAAGAACTCCGATATCGGTATGGTCACGCTCCCGTGTATCGTATATCGCTATTTATTCATTGTTGTCGATCAAACGGATGTGCTGAACGACGATCTTCAGCTTCCCGTCCTTAAAATACGGGATCGGCTCGCATTCGTGTTCGCCGTTCGTGTTCTTGCATTTGAACTTGCATCCGCAGTGATGCGGCCCTCCCATTGTGTGGTTCGCTATGCATTTGTCGCAGCAGCAGGTGGCTCCGAAAAGTCTGTAGCATTTCGATCCGACCGCGTTCTCTATGTTGATCTTCAGCCCGCGCTGTGCGGCGCGGTTCATCCATATCACGTTCCCTTCGGGGTCGTTGATCACTATCATGTCATCTACTTCATCCAATATCATGTTGAGAAGTCTCTCCGCAAAAATCTCGTCGATGCTCATGACGATATTGCATCGCAGTATGGCATAAATAACTATGATGCAAGCGGGAGGGCGCGAGGGGGGTATTTTCATTCTTTTCGACTATTCGTAGAAATTCTACGAATTTCATTGCGGGAGAGAGAAAAAATGAAATTATCATACTAAAAAGGACAAAAAACCATAACGCCTATGGGACAACATTTTATACGGGTAAAATAGTACGCTCCTAAAATGCACTATGACGTCGTCATTATCGGCGCCGGGCCGGGGGGACTTACGGCCGGCATCTATGCCAAGTCGAAGATGATGAATGCCCTGATAATAGAGGCGGGGCGCGTCGGCGGACAGCTGACCAGCTTGTATCCCGAGAAGGGGATACACAATTATCCGGGTTTCGAGACCATCCAGGCGAGAAAGTTGTCTGACAGATTATATGCTCAGGCGGAATCGATGGGCTGCGACATACGTGAGAACGAGAGGGTCACAGAGATCAACGACGGGAAAGAAGAACTTTTGATAGTGACAAAGAAAGAGACATACCATACCAAATCCGTGATCATTGCGATCGGGATGGGGAGCTTCCATCCGAAGAAGATGGAATGTCCGGGCGAAGAAAAGCTGACTGATAAAGGGGTGACGTACATCCTCCCGGTAAAAGAGGAACTCGTAGGGCAGAAGGTCGTCATGTTCGGAGGGGGCAACAGCGCAATAGAGATGGCTCTCATCGCCGACACCGTCACTGACACGACAATAGTGCACAGAAAGCCGGAGTTCAGGGCCGACGAGGCCAACGTCGACAGCCTCAAGCACAGCAATATCAAGACAATAATGAGTGCGAACGTCGTGTCGTTCAACGGAGAGGATTCCCTTAAAAGCGTCACATTGGACCAAGGGGGGAGGAAGCTCGATGTCCCTGTGGACCTGGCGGTCATCAATATCGGGATCAATTCCGACCTTACAGATCTGAAGAACTGGGGCATCGACCTTACCGCGGAAGGGCTGGTGAAAGTTGATTTCGATATGAGGACAAACCGCGGCGGCATATTCGCCTGCGGGGATGTGGTCGATTACCCGGGGAAATACAAACAGATCATAACGGCCTGCGGAGAGGCTGCCACCGCGGTCGTCAGTTCATACAAATTTGTGAAAAAACCATACTGGGCATGAAATTGTTTTCTCAGCGGTCGCCCGCTGACATGGTTTTTTGACCCTTCCGGATCATTCCACTATCGCCGATGAGGGGCACTCGTCAACGCATGCTCCGCAGTCAACGCATTTGTCGCTGTTGATGATGGCTACATCATCGACCGTTATCGCGTCCTGAGGACCTCCGTCTACGCATGCTCCGCATGCTACGCATTCTGCGTCTATGACTTTTACCATGGTTTAACACCTGTCCCCCAATAATCTTTGTAAAGTATTTTAAGATTTCCGAGATACGCTGGCACCTTTAGATCGGCGGATCCGGCGGCGTCTTTCTTCATCAGATTTAATACTGATACATGCATACATTGCCATGGATGTGCTGAACGGAACCGTGCTGACCGAGGATGGTCTCATCAACGGATACGTGTGCATTGAGAAAGGCGTTGTGATGTCCATAGAGGAAGGGGCGCCCCCGAGGCCGCCTCTCGCGACCGGCCTTATCGTGCCCCCGCTGGTAAACTCTCACACCCATTGTGCTGATGCGGGATTGAAGATATCCCCGGGGATGACGATCGAAGAACTGGTCGCTCCCCCGAACGGACTCAAGCATGTTTACCTGAGGGGCCTCGATGACCGCGTCCTTGAGAACGACATCAGAAAATATGCGGACATCTCCCACGGGAACGGGATAGGTACCTTCATTGATTTCAGAGAGGGAGGAGAAAGGGGGTGCAGGGTCCTCAGAAAAGCTGCTCCGTCATCGATGATATTTGGCAGGCCCGTAAGCAAAGAGTATGACCCAGAAGAAATATCCCGGATACTGGATGTTGCGGACGGCATAGGTATTTCCGGCATATCCGACATGGATCACAGATACATAGAAAAAGCGGCGGACCAGACCCGAGAAAGGGGGAAGATGTTCGCTGTCCATTCCAGCGAGAGGGCGCGGGAGGACATAGACCTCATACTTTCATTCGACCCCGCTTTCATAGTGCATATGACGGAAGCGACCGATTCGGATCTGCTGAAGTGCGCCGAGTCCGAAGTACCGATCGTGGTATGCGCCAGGTCCAACCTTTATTTCAATAGGGCGCCTCCTTTGAAAAGGATGCTTGACAGCGGCGTCGATGTTGCGATAGGGACCGACAATGCGATGCTGTGCGAACCTGATATGCGCGTGGAGGCCTCGGCCTTCATAGACATTCTTCTCTCCCAGGGCGGGTCTGCAGACGACATCGTCGACCCACTGTTAAAAAACGGAAGAAAAATATTATATCCGCACAATAAAATCCCTGTATCCGTTGGAATGGCGGCTGATCTGACCGTGCTTCCTTTCTCCGGAGAATTCAGTATCAAGAAAGTGTTGCAGAACAGAGACCCGGTATTCAGAAATGAGCCAAAAAGAGGGGAATGAAATGGATTTCAAAAAAATACTCGTGCCGACCGACGGAAGCGAGTTCACAAAGTATGCTGTGGACATTGCCATTGAACTGGCGGGATTATCTAACGGAAAGGTCACCGCACTGTTCGTCCTCGACAGGTCGATCTATACGAATTCACCGATGGACACAGCGTTGGTGAGCGTACATGACACACTTGACAAAGAAGGCAGATACGCTACGAAGTATGTCGCAGAAAAGGCAAGGGCCGCAGGTGTGGAAGTAGAGGAGAAGCTTCTTGAAGGCACGCCGGCAAAGGCCATACTTCAGGAAGCAGAGGCAGGGGGATACGACGTCATCGTCATGGGCACCCTCGGAAGGACGGGCATATCGAAGCTCCTGATGGGTAGTGTCGCCGAGAAGATCGTGCAGAATGCGAAATGCCCGGTAATGGTCGCCAAATCACCGGCGATCGCGAAGGAATGACCGCCTGATCCAATCAATGCACTTAATTACCTAAAGGCGAATTACCGCCGTGATACCGCAGAAAAAGTTTCATGCTTTTCTTTGGTATGTATTCAGAGGACGATTCGGAATGAAAAAAGTGGCTGACATTATGACTGCGGCACCGATAGTGGTGGAGGTTCCTGGAAGCCGTAGCGATGCGATCAATATGATGGTCAGGAACAAGCTGACCGGGCTTCCTGTCGTACGCGCTTCGGACGGTAAACTAATGGGCATCGTTTCCAGAAGGGACATCTTCAGGAAATTCGATGAAGACCAGCTATCACTGATAATGAAGAAGGATTGCATCACCATTACTCCGGAGAACAGCGCGGTCGAAGCGGCAAAGATCTTCGCCAATAAGAGGATACACAGACTTCCCGTCATAGAGGATGGAAAACTTGTGGGAATAGTGACCCCGACAGACCTTCTGAAAGAAGTCATGAACATGAAGACGATGATGACAGCTGAAGATGTTATCAGGACCACCTGCGTCACCGCATATGAAGGCGAGCCTCTTGCGTATACTGTCGCGGCGATGAGGATAAGTGACGTGTCAGCGGTGCCTGTCCTTGACAAAAAAGGAAGGCTTGTGGGAATATTGACCGACCGCGACCTCTTCAGCGATCAGACGGCGGATGCCGAAGCGATGATGCGCTTGGGGATAGAGGATTCCGAACTTGCCGGATACAGGAATGTCCTTCCGCTGTTCTATGCGGCGACGGACAAATACATATCTGACGACACTACCGTCAGCGACTACATGGTCAAGGACCCCCAGACGGTCTTCAAGAAGACACATCTGAACGATGTTGCCCGCATTATGATACAAAATGACTTTGGACAGCTCCCTGTGCATGGCACCAAAGACGAGATAGTCGGCATGATCTATGATGTGGACGTCCTATGCGCACTTACGGGTAGTTACAATGAGCAATGAGGTAAACAGCAGCGACCTCCTGTCCCTTTGCAGGCGCAGAGGGTTCATCTGGCCATCCTTCGAATTGTATGGGGGAGTGGCGGGAATGTTCGATTACGGGCCACTGGGCTCCAACATGAGGAACAATATCCTTGAGGTGTGGAGAGACATTTACAGGGGGCGGGAGGGATTCATCGAGATAGACTCCGAGACCGTCAACCCCAGAGAAGTGTTCAAAGCATCCGGTCACGTGGACGAGTTTGCGGACCTCATCACATATTGTACAAAATGCGAATCTGCGTTCAGGGCGGACCACCTTGTCAAAGAGTTCTTCGACAACCCGGACGTTCTGTCCCCAAAGGAATTGGACGAAGGTTTCGTAAGATTCGACGTGAAATGCCCCGAATGCGGCGGGAGATTGGGCCCCGTTGAAGAATTCAACCTGATGTTCAAGACCACAATCGGACCCGGCTCATCCAGGGTGGGGTATCTCAGGCCGGAGACGGCGCAGGGGATATTCGTCAATTATCTGAACCTATACAGATACAACAGGGAAAAGCTTCCGCTGGGAGTGATACAGACCGGGAGAGGCTACAGGAACGAGATCGCACCCCGGCAGGGTATGATCAGGATGAGGGAGTTCAACATGATGGAGGTCGAACTCTTCGTCGATCCCGGCGATAAGGGCTGGAGCAGGTTCCCGGACATCGAGAACGATCCCATCACGCTTGTTCCCAACACAGGCACCGAGGCCGTGACCATGACGGTAGGCGAAGCCGTCAAGAAGGGGATAATAGCGAACAAAGTGCTGGCGTATTTTGTGTATACGACAAAACAGCTGCTTATCAGACTCGGGATCGATCCGGCGAGGTTAAGGTTCAGGCAGCACCTTCGCGACGAGATGGCGCACTACGCCATGGACTGCTGGGACGCCGAGATCCTCCTTTCTTACGGATGGATAGAGGTCACAGGCATCGCCGACAGAGGCTGCTGGGACCTGTCAAGGCATGCGGAATTTTCCGGTGTAGAGCTTACGCATTTCAAAAAGTTCGATGAACCGAGAGAGATGGAGATCGACAAGATAAAAGCGAAACACAAGGCCCTGGGCCCGAGGTTCAAAGACAAAGCAAAGGCGATAGCGGAGATGATGGAGGCAAAACTCCCCTCCGACGTCAAAGAGGGGAAGATCGCTCTGGATCTGGAAAGCGGGGAGATCGTCCTCGGGGATGAGTTCTTCGAGGTCGTAAGGGTGCGCGAG
>JAISPV010000045.1 GCA_031274665.1 Candidatus Methanoplasma sp.
CCCCTCCTAAACAGTGCCGTCGGTATCGACCCTCCCAACACGGACCTCATTCCACGACGAGGTCCCTTCGTAAACAGTGCCGTCGGCATCGACCCTCCCCACACAAGAAGACCCTATGAAAATATTCCCCGTGATCTCTCCTCCTCCGTTGTCGATACCGGCATGAATAGGAACGTTTGTTTTCCTTTCCGGCTCCATATAATATCAAAAATATAAAGCAGTGAGTATTATTTTCTGTTCCGAGAACTGCATCTGAGCATGGCCCGTAACCGATCTCTGCTTTGTGTAAAAAAAATATTAAGAGGCTAGGCCTCGTTTTTAATCCAAATAGATGGTGCCGTTCTTAGGGTACGTCACCTCGTACTTCACCGTCTTCTTGACAGATCCGCCGCTGGGTATGTTCAGCGACCACTTCAGGATGCCCGTCTCCTTTTCGTGCTCCGCACCGGATATCTCCAGTGTCTCGACGATCACGGCGCTGTTCGCCGATACCGGCACCTGATCGACGAGTTTTATCAGCACGCCCTTGCCCCTCGTGTTCCTAACGGTGATGATCCACTCGCGGAGTGCCTTCTTGTTCTTGCCGATCATCCCTTTGCCGGATATGCAGTTCCCTCTCTCCCTGGTGACAATTATGCCTTTATCCCTTCCGAGAGAGATCTCCATGCTGTCCTCCATCGTTGCCGGATCCAGTTGTGTCTTCCCGACGTATTCGTTGCTCTGGAAGATGCTGATCTCTCCGGACAGAAGATTGAGGGATTCCCAGCCTTTTATCTTCGCTATGAGGAAGGCATCGGTGTCAAGTTTGCTTGCGCAGTAATAGAAGAACTCCGCCTCCAGGACATGCTTAGATATCTCCGCCTTGCTGGGTTTGTTAGACGAGGGAATATCCAGCGGCACCGGGAGCGCGAACTCCATCGTCGTGTGGTGTTCCAGGACCTCTGCGGCCGGCGTCTCCGTGTAGCACTCTGCGGTCTTTTCCATGTACGCCACCTCGTCCTCTTCAATGAGCTCTTTGCTCCTGGACATCACCGGCGCTGCCTTCGCCATGACCATTTGTCTTTGGGGTATGACGAGGTCGATGTACCACGGCCTGAGCGTCGGTTGCTCGTTGCCGAGCATGGGGTTCCCGGTCGAGAGCTTGACGTTCACGCCGTTCCAATCTTCGCCGGTGTTCTGAACTATGCTGCCTTTCATGCTCAGCGTCACGGGGGCATTGATCTCACTCATCCTTATCTCATGGAAAGGTCTCCACCATGCGCTGTTCACATAGTAGGATACTGTTACTTCGGCCTTTCCTTTGGTTTTAGCGTAGAATTCCACAGTTATCCTGCCGGCATATCTCACAACATCCGCAGGGAAGGCGCCTGCCTCTCTGGTCATCCTTTCTTTATCCTTCTGGAGGTCTTCCAGCTTCTTCTCGACCTTGATCCTGGATGAACTTATCTCTTCTTTTCTTTGTTTGTAATAATTTTCGATGTCCTTCAGACCATCTGTGGTGAACCCATCTCTTCCGCCTATCTTCATGTTGCGGTCCAAGAACTTCTCTTCCGATGCCAGTAGGTCCAGTTTGCTTTTCTCTTCTTTGATCGCATCTTTGACCTTGTCGAGCCTTTCCAAAAGGTCCTTGAGTTCCTCGCTTACAAAGGATTCTTTGAAACTGTCCACCTCAAAATCGGCGGATAACAGTGTTCCTCCCCCTTCCACCGATGCGTTTATGCTTTCCGGCCTTACGTCCTGCGGCAGGCCGTCGAACACCGCAGTGTTCTTCCCTTCCTCCGCATCCAATACCATCCGTCGTTTTATCTCCGCACCGTTAAGGAAGATCCTTACGTTCTCTACCGCTGATCCTGTGTCCGTGATACTCATTTTCAACAACTCAGGACGAGGGATACCGTGGCCTCTTTTAATCTCTCTGTCAATAACATATTATTAGCAACCGGAAGGAGACCTATGGAGTATTGGATCATCTTTGCATTCGCTTCCGCCGTATTCGCCGGCCTGACATCGGTACTGGCGAAGATCGGCCTCAAAGGAGTGGATTCCAACCTCGCCACCGCTTTGAGGACGATCGTGGTACTGGGGTTCGCATGGATGGTCGTTTTCATCGTAGGCTCTCAGAACACCATTTCCGAGATCAGCACGTACACATTGACCTTTCTTGTACTGTCGGGGCTGGCGACCGGGGCATCCTGGCTCTGCTATTTCCGCGCGATCCAGATCGGGCAGGTGAGCAAGGTCTCCCCCATAGACAAGAGCAGCACCGTACTTACTATGATATTGGCGTTCATTTTCTTGGGGGAGGGGATCTCCGTCGGGACGGTGCTCGGAATGACCCTGATGATCTTCGGGACATATCTCATGATCCAGCGGGCCGGGTCCGATACCGAGACCCCCGCCGACAGAAGATCATGGATAATTTTCGCCTGCTTGGCGGCGCTGTTCGCCGCCCTGACAGCGATATTGGGCAAGGTGGGCATCGAGGGCGTCGAGTCCAATCTTGGGACGGCGATCAGAACGATCGTCGTCCTGATGATGGCATGGCTCATCGTATTCCTTCAGAGAAGGCACAGAGATATCCGGAAGATAGAGAGGAGGAATTGGAACTTCATCATCCTTTCCGGGATAGCCACCGGACTCTCTTGGATCTGTTTTTACAACGCTTTGCAGAACGGCCCCGCGAGCATCGTGGTGCCTATAGACAAACTGAGCATTGTCGTCACCGTCATCTTTGCGTTCCTGATACTCCAGGAAAGGATATCCAAGCGTGCTGTGCTGGGTCTTGTGCTGCTTACGATCGGGACGCTGGCGCTTCTGCTCTGACAGGAGCCAAAAAAGTAAGGTAGGGGGCTTCCGCCCCTTGTTGATCTTAGAGTTTTACAGGCACAATGTGCGCTGAGAGGCCGAGCTCTTTCTCATCCATTCCCATCGCGATGCCGAACAGCTGCGAGAGGTGTATGACCGGGATGTTGAATCCGAGGTCCTTCTGGCTTGAGTCGAACTGAAGATGACAGAACGGACACACGTCGACGATGAACTGCGCGCCTGATGCCTGCATGTTCTCCAGGTTCGTCTTGGTGAACTCCTTTGCGACATCTCCGAATGCGGCCCTGACGCCTCCGCCGGCGCCGCAGCACAATGTCTTCTGTTTCCTCGGGACGCTTACGGCGCCCGTTGCCTCGACCAGGTCGTCCAGCATGTGGGGGTTCTCCGGGTCCTCGAGCTCTTTTATCTCGCTCGGCTTAAGGAAGTGGCATCCGTAGAATGTTGCGATCTTGTAGTCGACCGGGTTGGTGACCTTTGCTTTTATCGCTTCGACGCCGACGACCCTGTACATGACCTCTGCGAGGTGGTGGACCTTCGTCGTTCCCTTGTACTCCATCCCGATCTCTTTGAGGTATTTGTTCGCCCTGGCGAGTACCTCGGGGTGGTGGTTGAGTTCGTGCGCCGCTTCGAAGAGCGAGCCGTAGCAGCCGTTGCAGATCGTGACTATGGGGAGTCCCTGCTTCTCTGCGAGTGCGAGGTTCCTTGCCGCCGAGGCGAGCCAGGTGTCCCTGCTGAACGCCCTGATCACACCGGGTGCGGGGCAGCAGCCTGCGTCCTCGAGATCCACAAGTTCTATTCCGAGTTTCTCACAGACGACCCTCGTCGACTTCTCCAGCCCGGGGTATCTGAGGGGCGCAATGCAGCCCAAGAAAAATGCGTATTTTGCCATTTAGATCACTCCACGATCTTGTTGAACCCTGTCGCGTT
>JAISPV010000020.1 GCA_031274665.1 Candidatus Methanoplasma sp.
AATGGGAAGATACTACGGACAGAGTGAAGAAAGGTTAAGAGATCTGTTCAAGGATGCGGAGGCGAGCGCGCCGAGCATAATATTCATTGATGAGATAGATTCGATAGCTCCGACGAGGGGCGGCGATTCCCAGGCATGGGAGAGGGTGGTGGCGCAGCTGCTGACGTCGATGGACGGTATCGAGAGTATGAACCGGGTGATGATAATGGCGGCGACCAACCGCCCCGATATGATCGACCCGGCCCTGCTCAGGCCCGGAAGGATGGACCGAATGATACTTGTTGGCAAACCCGGCACGGAAGCGCGCAAGAGCATCCTGAGAGTGCACACCGCGAAGATGCCGCTCAAGGGTGTGGACCTCGAAACGATCGCAAGAATGACGGAAGGATACGTGGGTGCGGACATCGCGGCGCTCTGCAGGGAGGCCGGGCTGTCTGCGTATCGGAGGGACAGCGCCGCGCAATACGTGACCGACAGGGACTTCAAGGCCGCATTGAGCATCGTCGGCCCGTCGGTGGACGAGTCCACTTTCGAAAAGTATGAATTATTGAGCAAGGAGATGAGGAAGCTTCATACAGGCTGGAGCGACGATCCCTTCTACAGGTGATAAAATGGAAGGCAGGATGTTCAGCAGAGACCTCATAGGCAAAGAGGTCGAGACGATAACCGGGCGCTCGGTCGGGACCCTGGAAGATCTGGTGATCGATACCGACGACGGCTCCATCAGATATCTTCTGATATCAACGGCGGAGAATGTGGTCGGAGGGTCGCACAAGGTGGATGACAAGGGAAGGATCGTAGTGGAGACGGACCGCATAAGGGTTGACGGGAACAGGCTGATCATCAACTGAGGTCTTTGACCATGTAAGGTTCTTCCAGGACATATCCCAATGATCTGTAGTATCCTCTCACACCGATGCCGCCGGTGATCCTCATTTTCTTCTTGCCGCAAAGGGTTGCGATGCGTTCCGCCTCAAGCATCAATTCCTTTCCGAACCCCCTGTGCTGCCAGTCCTCGCCGTCGGACCCTATCGAAGCTATCTTTCCGAAGACCTTCAGTTCCCTGACGGTCGCGGTCTCTGTGCTGTCCGTTCTCAGTCTCGCATAGCCGACTATCGAGTCGTTGTACTCCAGAGAGATGAATCTCTCCGTGCCGCCGCTCGCGGCGTATTCGGTCACTTTCTGAACGATGAGGTCCGGATCCTCAAGGGCTTCGCCCGTATGCCCGACCTCTCTGCACCTTATGCATCTGCAGTAGATGCCGCGCTCCTCCATATTCTCTTTCACAAGCTGGCGTATGTTGCTCTTAAGGATCCCGGCGGCTATCTGCGGAGCGGGGATGTCCCTTTCTATCCTTTGTATCCTGACATATTCCGGGACGGCGGATTTCATCGCCGACAGGACGCTGACGGCCGTATCGACATCGTACGGCACATATTCCCCCCTGCTCCACATCTCATAGAGTTCGGTCCCGGATATGACCAGGGTCGGGTAGAACTTCAACATGTCAGGGCGGAAATCGGGATCTTCGAAAACGCGCCGGAAACATTCGATATCCTTCTCCGGATCGGATCCCGGGAGTCCGGGCATCATGTGGTAGCACACTTTCAGGCCATGGTCCTTGCACGATCTGGTGGAATCCACCACTTCTTTTATTCCGTGGCCCCTTTTTGATATAGAAAGAACAAGATCGTCAAGTATCTGTACTCCGAGCTCCACCCTCGTCGCGCCCAGCATCATCGCCATCTCGGCCTGTTTGTCGCCGAACACATCGGGCCGGGTCTCGACGGTCAGGCCGATGCACCTGTGCTCTGATGTCTCGTTCTTCTTCTGTGCATCTTTGAGGTCCGATGACGGCCCCCCGTTCATCGCATCAAAGCATCTTCTTACGAACCATTCCTGATACTCCGTGTCTCTGGATGTGAAGGTCCCGCCCATGATGATAAGGTCGATCTTGTCCGTCTTGTGGCCTATCGCCGTGAGCTGGCCGATGCGGTCCTTCACCTGAAGGAAGGGGTCGAATCCGTTCCTCTCTGCCCTTCTGGCGGCGGGTTCCTTTCCGGTATATGATTGCGGAGACCCGTTCTCGACCCCTCCGGGACAGTAAGCGCACTTCCCGTGCGGGCACGGATGGGGCGAGGTCATAACGGCCACGACAGCGACGCCGCTTATCGTGCGCACGGGTTTTTTGACAAAGAACGGCTCAAGGAGCTTCCTGTCCTCAGGTTCGATCTCTTTCAGAATGCTTGAGTTCTGAGGCACAGCCGCCAGCCCCAGTTCGCCGCAGAGCTTTATCTTTAGTCTTTGGACGCCTTCTCTGTCCTTCACGGCCCCGCTCTTCACGGCAGAGATCAGCTTCAGGCTGAGTTCTCTTGTGCGTTCTTCACTCATTCGTTCTCGGCCCTCGCAAGGGACTGGAAATGAGATACCGTCCGCCTGTAGTTCTCCATGGCCATGTTGACGTTCGCTTCCGTGAAACTCCAGGCCTTGGAAAGGTCGCCGTATCTGATCCTGTATCCTTTCCTGACAGCACCGTCGAATTCCACATCGATACTTTCCAAGAGGTCCATGGACTTCAGTTTGTTGATGTGCCTGTATATGGTCGGTTTGGTGGTTTCGAGAAGCGCGGCCAACTCCTCGACCGCCCAGGCCTTACTTGCGTTCTTCATGAAGAATTCCATAAAAAGCCTGTACGGCACGCTGTCCCTGACATTCGTTGCCTGCGTCTTAGGGTCATATCCTTTCGGTATGTATCCGATCTGTACCAGAAATGTCTCCGCTACGATATTCTTGTCCGCAACAGCGTTCATCGGGGTGTTGCTGACCACTTGAAGTTCGAACAGTGTACGCATCTCCTATTTTACAAAACAATAGTTAAGGTGGTATTTTAATTTATTCAGACAAGACCTTTAATGTCGTCCAACGCTTTAAGGACGCTCCCCAGAGGCATGACCGGGGACACCGGGATACGAAGGATCTTCTTCACGGTGAGTGCGATAATAGGTGCGCACACTATCGCGAGCGCACCGTCCCTTTCCGCTCTGACGGCCGCGATTATCGCGTCCTCGACGGTCGATATGGGATATTCCCTTACGGATATGGTCCTGCCCCCCACGATCATTGTCTTAGGAAGCGATTCCATGAAGGTCGACGAGGCGATGACCGCAACGAATCTGTCGCCGTTGGGCCGGCGGATCATGTTCAGCGCCCGGATTATCTGTCTTATTGTTCTGAGATTGGGCTCACGGTTCTCTTCAAGGATCTTATACATAGTGCTTTGTGAGATCCCGGAGATCGAGCAGAACTCGCTCAATGTCATCTCAAGTTCTTCGTCGAGTATGTTCCTGAACGCTTTTTGGAAGCCGCCCTCCTCTCTGAGCATGCTTGAGATAAGATCCTCTACGGTCATTTGATGCCCTTTACCCCGCCGGCAGCGTTGAGCCCCGCCACAGCGCCCTCGCCCACCGCCTTGGCCAACTGCCACGGCTCGCCGGTTATGTCCCCGCAGGCGAAGACGCCGGTGACAGAGGTCTCACATTTGTTGTTTATCCTGACGGAATCGTCCGCTTCGGGCATCACGCCCAGGTCCATGGCTATATCCGCTGAAGACCTTCCCCCCAATTCTATGAAGATGCCGTCCACCTCTATCTCCCGTCCGTCCTCCAGGAGTAGCAATCTGACCCTATCTTCGCCCAGGATCACTTTCGGCGTCTCGGTGACAGGCCTCACGCCTGTTTTCAGCGCCCTGTTCACAAGGCTCTTGTCTGCGGATATCTTTTTACTTACCCAGTATACGACAGAGGCGTATCCGGTCATGAGCTCGGAAGCCAGTGCGGCCTTTGAACCGCCGCCTATCACTGCGACCCTGAGCCCTTTGTAGAAGTTGCAGTCGCATTCTGCGCAGTAGCTCACTCCTTTGCCGAGGAACTCTTTCTCCCCCGGGATGTTCAGTTTCATCCTGGAGATCCCCGTGGCGATGACGACAGACCTGCAGAATATCTCTTCCCCGGATTCGACCGTTATCCTGAAACCGCTGCCTTCTGCAGCGGCTCTCGTCACGTCCATGTCTATGTGTCTGCACCCGAACGACAACGCCTGTTCCAGCCCTTTTTCTAAAAGGACCGGACCGTCCGTCTTCCCGGCGATCCCGAAGTAGTTCTCGATGTGGGCATCGTACAGCGCGCTGTTCTTTATCTTCCCGACGATCACCGTGTCAGCCTTTTTTCTGGACGAATGGATACCCGCCTGCAGGCCGGCGGGCCCGCAGCCTATTATCACTACGTCAGCGTTCATCTCAGACCGATCCGATGTATTCCATCAGATCCTCTTTGCTCCTCAGTCCCACAAGAGTGTCGATGTGGACACCGTCCTTGAATATCAGCAGGGTCGGTATCGCCATTATTCTGAACCTTATGGAAATGGCCTCGTTCTCATCGACGTTGAGTTTTGCTACTCCCGCCTTCTTTTCCAATTCTTTAGAGAGTTCTTCCATTATGGGCGTCATCCTCCTGCAGGGGCCGCACCAAGGCGCCCAGCAGTCGATCACCGCTATTCTGTTGTCCGTAACAAACTTGTCAAAAGTGCTCCCCGTAA
Organism: Candidatus Methanoplasma sp.; assembly: GCA_031274665.1. Taxonomy (GTDB): domain Archaea; phylum Thermoplasmatota; class Thermoplasmata; order Methanomassiliicoccales; family Methanomethylophilaceae; genus Methanoplasma. The sequence goes on from JAISPV010000020.1 coordinate 4,594, forward strand.
GTTCTGTAACCACGATATTCACCGAACATGCCAACATTATTAACAGTTAAATAGGTTTAGAACCAACAACTGCAGTTGATAATGCCCGTTCCGTTTCGCGTTTTCTGCGAGACCTTAAGAATCAGGACAGCCTCCCTCACACGGCAGGACGGGCGGGAGGATGCTGGAAAACATCAACAACATCAAAGGGCTGGAGATCTACGCCCCGAACGGCATCTTTGTGGGGGTCGTCGACGAAGTGATAATAGACATCCCCGGGATGGAGGTCAAGGGGTTATTCGTAGCAGATGCGAACCCGGCGCTGGTCGATGAGAATGTGTCGGTCAGCATACCCATGAGATGGGTCCAAAGCATCGGGGATGTGATATTGCTCTACAGATTCCCCAATGAGAGGATAGGTCCGGGATCAGCGTGAGATCCATTTCAGCTTCGGACTTTCGCCGATAATGTCCGAGATCACGTCCAGGTCCATGCCGTACAGTTTTGACAGCTCCCAATGAAGCGACTCCATTCTGTCGGCGCCTCTGAACGCCCCCTTATTCCTTAGTTTCTCTACCGCATGTCTGTGGCCCACCACGAGGTTGTCGCTGACGAGGTTGTCCGCATGCGCCACGACCTTCTCCTCGATCGTTCTGGGCATATAATCTCCGGGAGGGAGCCCCAGTTCTTCCACGTCGGCTTCGTCCAGTCCCGCGCCCGTGTGTTTTTTAACTATTTCTACGAGTTCGGCCGGAAATCCCATCTTTCCGATCATCTCGCTGCCGACGATCGCATGCATGATGCCGTTGTCCACCGACCGGCCGATATCATGAAGAAGGGAGCCGGCCATCACCAGCGGTCTGTCCGCCTTGATATTCTTCAGCATCTCGTCGGCAACGGCACCGACCGTGCAGCAGTGCACGATGACTCTCTGTTTGCAGCCCGCATCCCTTAGCATTCGCAGGCAACTGGATTCATCAGGTATGCTTTTCGACAACTGTCTTCCCCCTCTCGTTCGGTATAACTGTCATCTGCCCATCGCGATCTGAATATAGATTCTTACCGTCCGTGAACCTGTCAAGGAATATCGCCAGCGCCGCTATCTCCGAGTGCGGCTGGTTCCCGACGGAGATATTGTGGTCGGCGGCCTGGTACACTTCGAAAGGGACCTTCTCCGCACCTACGACGATGAGCAGGTCCCTGTCTCGGGAGATCTTCGGCATCGCTTCGTCCACCCTCTGTCCGTACATGGTAAGGTGTACCACCTCGCCGTCGAACTCTTTCAGCATCTTCTTCCATTGGATGCCCGTCTCTATCCTGAAATCGCCGCCGAACCTGTCCGTGACGCTTTTGACGTTCTCCTCAAGCGTCCTGTCCTCGGTGTCGACGAAGATCCCCGAGGCGCCCAATGCCCGGGAGGAGAGCGCAACGTGTGTAGTGACCCTTTTATCTCTTTGCGGGCGGTGGCCGATCCTCAGTATCCAGATCCCGGGCATTTTACTCTTCTCGGATCGGTTCGATCCTGTGGCCCCTGTAGTCCATCCTGACCGACCTTCTGACAAGGCTCTTCAGCATTGTCGATGAAAGACCAAGCGCTTCTGCGACATCGCCTGAGAACCGTCCTCCCTTGCCGACTTCGGCAAGTATTTTCGTTTCTATCGCCGCATATTCTTCCTCATCCATCATGGCAGCCGCCAAAACATCGCTTATCTCATAGACCGGCCACTGCGCATTGATGTTGAACGAGGTGTAATAAGTATGATAAGACTTTTCGGGGTAGCCGCCGTTCACCGACAACCAGCGGGTCTCGACGAGTTTCATCTTCTCAAAGAAGATTATTGCGTCTCTTCCTGCCGGGCCGAATTTCTTTTCGATGTCGTCGGCGGTCCGCCACTCTAGGGTCACCTCTTTGAGCACGTCCCGTTTCACTGGTGTGTCAACGGAACGGAGCATCGGAACTAGCTCTGATGGCTCATTGATGACCTTTATCCTATTCATAAGAATTTCCCATATGGAAGGAAAAGTATATAACTGTTCTTAAGAAATACACTATTTTTGTGGCAAATAGCCTTTGCCAAGATTTATTAACGGATTCGATAATCCGGTTGCAATGGCAAAAGAGAAACCCCTCGAATTAAGATGGCAGTGCCTTAACTGCTATAAAAGCCACACCGGTCCGGACGCAGAAAAGAAAGCCTTGAACTGCTGCGGATCGTTCATACAGGGATACTGGAAGAACTATTCGAAGTGGGGAAAGCAGAAGTGGTACGGGCGCTGAACCGCCGCCCGTAAAAGAACGGCAGGATTTTTGCAGTTCTGCACTATGATTAATAACCGACAAGGTCATCACCATCCATGACTGAAGAAGCATCCCTTTTTGATCGCGCTTTCGAGGAGATAGAGCTCATTGGCAGGCACGTCGAGATGCTGAAGGTCACAAAAGAGATGCAGCCGATCGGTATCATAAGGCTGTCAGAAGCGCTCGGCATACCAAAGCACAAAGTGAGATATTCCCTCAGACTGCTGGAGAAGGACGGACTGATAATTGCCACCAACGAAGGCGCGATGGTCTCGGACAAATATGAGGCGTTCATTAACGGGGTGTCCGAGCAGTTCGATGACCTCATCGAGCGCATCAACAGGATAAGAGGGGACTGACCCCCGCGGCCTTATCGCAGAAATACTCCTTTCTTATCAATAAGTTCTCTTTTTTCATATATTGATGATAACACAGTGGATGTCACGACAAAGGCGGCGCCGACCAGCAGCGGCAAGGTCAGCATCTCGTAACCGAGCGCCCAGGAGAAGAACATCGCAAAGACCGATTCGCTGCAGCACATGACCGATATTGTCGTGGCAGGTATCTTTCTCTGTGCGGCGGTCTGCACAAAGAAACCCAGTCCGGTGACGGCGATGCCCATGAACGCCAGCCCGGCCCAGGACCCGGCGAGGTCCATGCCGTCGTATCTGCCGCTCTCCAGCATGCCGCTTATTGCAAACGCGACAAGCGTCGCGGTGATCATCTGGATCAGCGTGAAGTTGGTCGGGTCGAGAGAAGAAGAGCACTTTTCCAGCGTGATAAAGTGCGCAGCGAAAGCGATCGCGCACACTATCGTCGCAATGTCCCCTATATTGACCGAAGCGTCTCCTCCCGCGGCCCCGGACATCACGAAAACACCGGTGAATCCGATCGCGGCGAACAGGATCGACCGTACTGACAGTTTCCTTATCATCACTGAAATGATGATGGGCACGAAAAGAACGTAAAGGACGGTGAGGAGCCCGCTCTTTGCCGGGGTGGTGTATTCCAACCCTACCGTCTGAAGGCCGAAAGCGATGAATATCAGTATCCCCACAAGCACGCCGTACCTCAACTCGTTGCGGCCGATCTTCGGGGTGGACACGAAGGCGGCCTTTACTGAAAAGATCGTCAGGGCGCCGATACCGTATGTCACTGCGATCAGGAAGAACGGAGGTATCCCGGTGCCGAGAAGGTCGTACGCGACGACAAGGCTGAGTCCCCAGATCATGCAGACTATCAGGAACGCTGACAAATGCGGCAATCTTCCTTTTCCAAATGTCAAGGCCTCACAAAGGCCAGCATCATTGAGCCTTTATATGAACGTGCGGTACATCCGTCTTTCTGCCGGCGGAGCCGCCCGCCGTGAACGTAATCATTTAATATTCGTCAATCTTTCGCTTCTTCCACAGGCCGTTGTAGCTCAGTAGGTAGAGCGTGTGACTGTTAATCACAAGGTCCACGGTTCGATCCCGTGCGACGGCGCCATTTCCTTTAAAAAAAGGGCTCATAGCTTAGACAGGTAGAGCGCCTGGCTCATAACCAGGTGGTCGCTGGTTCGAATCCGGCTGGGCCCACCACCCACCTCTGCCGCCGCCAAAGGTTTTAAATCTGCCACTACCGATACAAAGAACTGTCGGAAAACAGCCGGTTCTGCCAGTCTGAAAGGTATTATATACAAGGAAAGGCTCCCTCCGCATCACAAGCTTTAAGATATCTAAGGGCCTGTAGCTCAGCTAGGTAGAGCATCTGACTTTTAATCAGGTGGTCAAGGGTTCGAATCCCTTCAGGCCCGCTGAGAGTCTTCATGAGCGATCGACCGCGGATCAAGTATGAGGAAAGGAATGA
>JAISPV010000052.1 GCA_031274665.1 Candidatus Methanoplasma sp.
ACCGTCTGCCTTAGCCTTTTCTGCGAAAGCTGTGTAGGCTGCGGCGGCGTTGGTCTCGCCCTGCACCGATGCGTAGAGATTGTCATAGGTTGTGTCTGCCGCATCTACCGGTGCTGCAATCCATGCAGTTAGCGTGAGGACCGCGGCTAATATAAATAACCCAGAAAAAAATTTAATTGGTTTTATTTTCATGGCTGACCGAATCGAGGTATATATTATTTATATTCTTTAGTATAACTGTTTTTGAAGGGTGCTGGGGTTTCCCCCGAGCCGTATGGATAATGAAAAACTCGGTTACAACATCCTCATGAGGCCTCCTGATACTCTTTCACATCTTCTGATGATCGTCGTATGATCTCTTGCTGCGTTCCGAAGAATATCTCGGATATACTATGCCTCCTCCGTGAGAGACACGAGATCAATAACTCCGGCCTATCGCATCTTGAGATCGGCCTCCTCCCGCGCAGATGTTGACATCATTGTAAACCGTTACCGATAATTACGGCCGTGTTTGAACTCGGCGGCCGGCACATCTTTCTGCGGTTTTGCATATGCAGGTCAGATCCTTCCCGCCTCAACTCTGCGGATCGTTCATACCTGCGCGAAAGAAGGCGATCGCGATCATCGGGTTGTACGGACGGAACGATGCATGGTCGGAAGGTCTTGTAATGACCGATCCTCCGAATAACGTCCGTCATTGTAAATAATTTGAACTCTTGAACGACTTTGGACGGGGTCCTGTTTCCTGCACCATTCCCGTCAAACCCTAAACAGATCTGTCGAAAGGTATTTTTCGCCGCGATCGGCAAATATGACCACGATGAGGCCTTCTTCTTTTTCACCGATCTTTGCTGCGGCCAGCATTGCTGCGCCGGCAGACATGCCTACGAGGATCCCTTCCTCCAGTGCGATCTGGCGGCTCATTTCGAATGCTTCCTCGCTTTCGATCATTATATGCTCATCGATCTGTTTTGGGTCGTATATGGTCGGTACGATCGCCTCCTGCATGTTCTTAAGACCCTGTATGTAATGCCCCTTGACCGGGTGTGCTTCGACAATTTTTATTTTGGGGTTCTTCTTTTTTAATGCGCTGCCGACACCCATGATGGTGCCGCTTGTTCCCAGAGCGCTGACAAAATGCGTGATCTTACCGTCTGTTTGCTGCCAGATCTCTTCTGCCGTGTTTTCGTAGTGCGCAAGAGTATTGAATTCATTGCTGAACTGGTCAGGATTAAAATATTTATCCGGGTTTTCTTTGACGAGCTGACGGGTCTTCCTTATGGCGCCGTCCGTGCCTTCCTCCGCGGGTGTCAGAATGATCTGGGCGCCGAATGCTTTTATCATTTTTTGTCTTTCAATACTTACGGCCTTGCTCATTACGATCTCAACATCAAAGCCCAGGACCCGCCCGATCATGGCTAAGCTGATGCCCGTATTGCCGCTCGTTGCCTCGATGATCGTTTTTCCTTTTGTAAGCCTGCCGTCTTTTATTGCAGCATTTATCATTGAAACGGCAATTCGATCCTTAATGCTGCCCGTCGGGTTGAAACCCTCCAGCTTTGCATAGATCTCTACGCCCTTTTTATTGACCAGATTATTTATTTTGACAAGCGGCGTATTGCCTATCAGATCCAGGATATTTTTGTTCATTATGTTCCGCCTACCAAACCAGATCAAACAAGTAAAACACTTTTGATTATTATTTATTGCTCAACAGAATGCTTTTCGGACCCCGGCCTGCGATGGACCTGCATCATGTTTTAGATATAGTTGATCGGGACGGTCTTGCCGTTCTTATTCAATGACAGGACCATATCACAGGTGCATATCAGCGCACCGGGCGCAACCTTGAGAGTTGTGAATCTTTTCAGAGATTCAAAATGCTTTATGTGGTCATCTTTGGGGCTGGACGTCTTTTTGAACTCCACCGGATACAAAGTGTCACCCTGTTGGATGACCATGCCTATCTCACGTTTGTCCGCATCCCGATAGAAGTACACGGGAGGGTCCCTGCCGGCGTTCTGGTAGCTCTTTATTATTTCGTTTACCGAATATGTTTCAAAGAAGTTCCCGGCCATGGCGCCGTTCTCCAATGTTTCCGGTGTGAGCCATCTGCACAGGTATGCCGCGAGTCCCGTGTCCGTAAAGTACAGCTTCGGCATTGAGACAACACGGCTTGTCATATTGAGAGATATCGGCTGCATGAGGCGCACAATATTCGATGTAAGTAATATCGACAGCCACCTTTTCACTGTTGGCACGCTTATTTCCGCGTCGGACGCGATGCTTGACATATTCAGCAGACTGCCGGTTCTTGCCGCACATGCCACAAGAAATTGCATGAAAGACAGTTCATCGCTCACCTGTGTAAGTGCTCTCACATCTCTTTCCACGTAGGTTTTCACATACGCGGAGTAGAACTGCTCCCAATCCTCATCAGGGTCTGCGTATAGTTTAGGCATACTTCCTCTGTGTATCCTGAACCAAAGTTTCCTTGTGTCCACTTCGGATGCGGTCTTCTTCCTTTCACCATAATAATCATCGGTTGGGATGAAGGGTCTGTTGAACGGGTCGATGTCGATCTCCCTTGCCGAGAGCCCTCCCAATGTAAGTATACTCATCCTTCCTGCAAGACTTTCGCTGACATTCCTCATGAAACGGAACTGTTGAGACCCGGTCATGAAATATTCACCGTTTTTTCCGGTGGAGTCGACGCTCATCTTGATCGCACCGAATATCTCCGGCGCATACTGTACCTCGTCGATTATCATTGGAGGTTCATTGAACTCAATGAAGCCCATCGGGTCCTTCTTTATCGAATCAAGAAGGGCGTAATTGTCAAGCGTGAAATATTGAACATTGTTCAGATCATTTCTAAGAAGGGTTGTCTTCCCCGTCTGCCTCGAACCCGTTACCAATAACACGGGGAACGAACCTTTCATTTTATTGAGCGCTGATGAGATGTGGCGTTCGATATACATATTTCCTGTTTTTTAACATACGGCAGTAAATTATATAATTTTTCAACGAAAATCGAAAAACTAAAGTTCAATGATAAATTTACGCAATTTTCCATTGAATGATCTCATTAACGGTCTTTCTTCGCGGGTATTTCTACGGACTGTACGCCGCCGTCTTCGATGATCTTGTTATAGAACATCTCCACAGCCTCGGAGGGCGACAGTCTCAGCTGCTGCAATATCTTCTCGGCCTCTACCTTAACTATCGGATCGACGCGTGCATTTATGACAGAACCTCTGCATTTTGTACGTTCCCCGAAAAGTACCTCGTCGCACAAGGATGCGATATATTCGTTGTAGAACATTCCCTTCTCCCTCGCCAACGCACGAATGATATCGGTGGTCCCGGAACCGTATTGTGATGACTTTTTCTTCCTTGCGGCAATATAGGGATATCCCAGGTCCTCCGCTATATCTCTGAGGACGGATTTCCTGGAGTCCATATCCTTGGGCCTCAGCTCATCTTGATCTAAGCTCTTGACACCGGATAACACCTCCTCCGACATATACGGATAAAGCAGCTCTTTGCCGAAATGCTTGGCGATAGATATCTCGCAGGGGATGGACACTTTGAGAAGTCTCTCTACGGCTGCCTCCCTTTGCATCTCATAGTCATTATCCGTCTGGTCAACGAATTTTGCACAGCCCATGAAATACTCGTCCGCACCCTGACCTGTAATGACGATGTCCTCCTTCGCTTCCCTGCACACACAGAATAGCTGCAACTCATAAGAAAGAGTGAACGGATCTGTTGTACCGGTGGCGGAGATCATTTCTTTGATCAGCAACTCCACATTTCTTTTTGATATCTCGGCTTGCGTCCAGGGGAGTTCCAGCTTTTCCGAAAGATCCCTCGCCATGATCACATCGTGTGCCTTGCTTGTTCCGCAGGTGTACAGATGGACCGACTTTGCATACTTCTTTGCGATGGCCGACATCAATCCTGAGTCCAATCCGCCAGAGAAGGCGACGGCAACATCCTTCGCCTCTACAGAATCCTTTACGGCGTTGATTATCGTTTCTTCCAATCCGGCATATTTGAAAGGCATGTGCGGTGATGTAACTCTTCAGTTATAACACTTAAACACAGCGGTCTGCTGGCATGTTGCTCATAGATGCGGGGGGCATTCCGATCTGCTTATAAAATAACCAAAATATCGGAAGTAAAAGTGCCTAAATATCGGAAGTAAACAATATGTCCGGCATCCTGATAAAATGAACTTTCCATGTTTGCCAAGGGTCGTAGATCCCTATCCCGGCGAGACCTTATCATCTTCGGGGCAGTATTGATAGAGGATGTGAATTGGTGCGGAAAAACACGTACCGCAATTGAAAGGGCGAAAAGTGCCGCTTTTATGCGCGACCCGGACAATGTTTCATGGTCTGAGACGGTCGATAGGCACTTCAACGACGCCGTCCGGCCTGGTATGCGCCAAACCGCCTGTAACGTTCAGTATCATGAGGAATGATGGTTCATTATATCCCGCTGCGGTCATCTTCTCCTTTCAAACAACGGAGCTACTTCGAGGTCAGGATGCTGATGAAATACATAATGAAAGAACAAAAGACTTAACACCTATGGAGTGCATATATAGTTGATGTCGACAGGACTTACAAGAAACCATTACATTCTGTTGCTCGTCCTGACATTCATTCTGTTCCCGATAGTGCTGGTCGCGTTACCGTTCCTTCCGGACATGGTCGCACTACATTTAACAATTGATCTGAGCAACGAAACGACCTCGTATACCATGGGGAGCAAATATATGCTTCTGCTGCTCCCGCTGCCAGTATGCGCCACCGGTGTATTAACTATCGGGTTGACTTGGTTCCTGAACAAAAGGGGACTGGCAAGAGGAAAGGGCGACCGCAGCGGCATGAAGATGTTCTATCTATCGATCGTGATCAAACTGATCCTGATAGCGATGTTGCTTTGGCTGCTCTTCTTGAGTTTTTAATCAGGATAAATTTAAGGTTCTGAGAACTCCATTCTTAGTTTGAAAATGAGCGAACGGAGGGGGGTGTTTCTTCTTGACGCCAACCAGGCGGCAGGTTTTATGAATCTGAACGACCCTTTTTGATCATAAGAAATGGACTAACGATCAAGATGAAAGCGGAGTGGATGAAGTTACATAACTGCATATGGCCTCAAAAATTGTAACAACACCCATTGGCAGAAAGCATTACTAAAGTCAGAATTTCCAGTTTTGGTCTTCAGAGGTCTGCGGAACAATATGACCTTGATATCATCTCTGCGGCCATGAGTGTCCTGCAAGATAATTCGACACGGTCGTCCGCGTAAAAACATTACCTTTCAGACCTTGCCTTAAGGCACTCTCGGATCGGATATCGTCCGGAAGATGCGCCTTGAAACGTTTTAATGTCTAAAAATCCGTATAAAATGCCTTTTTGATATCCAAAAATCCGTAAAATATGCTCAAATTAATGTCTAAAAATCCGCAATCATCCAAAATATGTATACTGAATACATGATGAATATCCCAAAAGGCGTTGCTGCCGCTACGGAGACGAACCATGTTCAAGAGAAAAATAATGGACACACTTTTGGAATGGAAGGCAAAAAAGAAAAAAGAGCTCATCGGACTTGACGATCTGATCTAGGAAGATATCCGCTGAAGGAAAAATAAGCGAACGGGAAGGATGCTCGGGCCTCCGGCCTGCAGCTTTGTAGGCTGCGATCATTAACCTTCTCGGAATATTTTCCAACATTCTTCGGAATATTTTTCCAACATTCTTCGGAATATTTTAATAACGAGATCGCAATCCGATCATATGCGTAACTGAGACGCTCTAAACTGCATATCGCATAGGATCAAAAATGAAGGAATATTTACCGCGATTGATAGAAGACAAGATTGAAAAACAGCTGAAAGCTGCGGGGTGCGTTGTAATTGAGGGGCCAAAATGGTGTGGGAAATCAACGACCGCAAAGCGTTTTTCCAAAACTGTAGTAGAATTTCAACGTACCAAGGTCCTAGAGCTGTACCGTACATATCTGACCACAGAAGAGGAGAATCTTCTGAAGGGCGAACGTCCCATCCTTTTTGATGAATGGCAAAAACTTCCCGAATTGTGGGATCAACTAAGATGGGACATTGATACCAACGGGGGGCGCGGGCGATACATCCTGACCGGCTCTGCTAAGCCAAAGGATGACGTGAAACGTCATTCCGGCACCGGAAGGATGGCGAAGATCACCATGCGTCCGATGTCGCTTTTCGAGTCACGCGAATCCACCGGAGAGGTATCCCTTATAGACCTATTCAGCGGCATTCCCTCGATCTCGGGCAATTCTGTAGTGACATTCAATCGCATCGCTCATCTCGTCTGCCGCGGAGGATGGCCCGAGGCGGTCGGTGATGATGATGAAACTGCGCTTCTGATCGCCGAGAACTATTATGGGTCGCTCACGGACATGGACATCACTGACGTGGATGGAATAAGAAGGAATCCCGACAGGGCGCGAAAAATATTGCATTCATATGCCAGACAGATCTCTTCTTTCGCTTCGAACAGGACCATTCAGAACGATGTGTCGGCCACAGACAGCACACTTGATGATAAAACTCTCACCTCGTATTCGAACGCCTTCCGCAAATTGTTTGTCATTGAGGATATGCCGGCGTGGAGTCCAAAGTTACGCTCAAAGACTGTGATCAGGACCACGGACAAACGCCAGTTCGTTGACCCCTCCATAGCTGCTGCTGCCCTGGGGGCATCTCCTGCGGATCTGATCGGTGATCTCAACACATTCGGTATGCTGTTCGAAAGCCTTTGTGTGCGCGACCTGAGGATATATGCGGACAGGATCGGCGGGAGTGTTCACCAATATCGCGACAGTTCAGGCCTTGAAACAGATGCGATCATACATCTGAAAAATGGTGAATGGGGTGCGGTTGAGATAAAACTCGGAGGCAATATGATCGATGAGGCTGCAGAGACTCTTCTCAAATTAGTTCAAAAAGTGGATACAGATTGTATGAAGGGACCCAGGTTCCTTATGGTGCTTACGGGATTGAACTATGCATACCGCCGCCCGGACGGCGTTTATGTTGTACCGATCGGGTGTTTAAGAGATTGATATTCCATCCTGGTCTCCTACGTGCATATACACAGGACCGTCTTCCCGACACAAGCCTCAGGATGAAATTAATGAAACAAATGAAGCGAACGGGGGGGGGGGGCGTTCCTATTTTACGCCAACCGGGTAGTCAGTTCTATGAACCTTAGATAACACTTTTTCGATAATAATATGATCATATTTCCCCCTGACGCCACAACCCGGCGGTTGACATGCATGCTTATTTATTGCTTGAAAATGGTACCAAAATAATAATACAAACGGGGGAAAAATATAATGGCTCCAAAAATGTTGATGATGATCGCTTTTTTTGTCACGGCAGCTGTCGTTGTCGCGGGGGTAGCAGTGATTCTGAAGAATGACCAGGGCCCTGATACCACACCGGGAACACCCGGTACGCCGGGTGTTCCGCCGATAGGGATTTATTCTAACGTCGGGCCTCGCGGCAATAATTATGATGACCCGGCGGATGGGATATATGTTTCCCCCACTGGTGACGACAGCACTGCAGACGGTTCCATAAGCAGACCATACAAAAGCATCAATACCGCTTTGCGCGCTGCCGATTCCGGAGATACCGTGATCCTTCGCGGCGGCACTTACAAGGAAGGACGCGACGTTCGTATCAATTTATCAAACATCACTGTAAAGTCCGCAAAGGGAGAATGGGCGGTCATTGACCTGACGGCCATGGCGCCGGGGGATGAATCCTCGGCTGTCGTGTTCTATGCGGAAGATAGGATAACCGGGGGCATCGTATCTAACTGCAAATTGCAGTGCGTGGAAGTGAAGGGAGGATATTACGCTGTTTGTATGGAGACCAAGTGGGAATGGGGTCAGAGCGACCGGAGAGGGGTGCAGGACATCATCATCGAGGATTGTGTGCTGCATGATTCCAAGAACGATCTGGTCAAAGTGAAGCCGAACTGCGACAATGTCACCATTCGTTATAATGAGATATTCAATTCGGGGAGAGAGCACATCGGCTACCCCGATTTCGAAGACGGACTGAGGAATTCTGAAGGCGTCGACAATGTCAACGGCGACAATATGAAGGTGCAGAATAACTACATACATGATATCTGTTCCAACGCGATCTACGCCAAAGGCGGCGCGATCAATGCGCTGATCGAGAACAACCGTATCGAACGCGCATATGGGGCCGGGATCATGGCGGGGTTCGATACAAGCCCGCAATATTTCGACACTTCCGTAAATCCGACGTATTATGAGAGTATCAACTGCGTTGTACGAAACAACCTGATCATCCACACCGGTTGGGAAGGCATAGGTTTCTACGGCTCCAAGGACGCCCAGGTCTACAACAACACGCTGGTGGACGTGAATTATGCCCAGCACTATCACAGCGCAATATACTTCGGCCTTACCTATCAGGATTGGGAAAACTACGCCTGCCGTCCGGCCAACGTCAACCCGAACATCCACCATAATATAGTATGCCAGCCGGCCACGGCCAGCCGGCTTCCGATGATAGATATTCGTTATTCCAACGACCTCGGCGGGATGTCCGCCCTCTCGGGCAATCCGACGATGAGCAATAACTGTTACTATATCGAAGGCAGGAGCGCAACATTCGTTGATAATCGGCCGAGCAGCCCGTTAGGACAAACCGCATCGGCGGGACTTAACGAATGGAAAGCCCACATCGGCGGTGACGGCGGCTCGATAGAGGTCGATCCCCGTCTTGATGCAAATTACAAACCGGCCAACCCGCAGTGCGGCGAGATGGGGTGCAAGTTCACATAATGATGTAAGTAAAACGGAGGGATCAAAAGAAGAACGTTGAGATAATAAGATCCTGAAAACTCCCTGC
>JAISPV010000076.1 GCA_031274665.1 Candidatus Methanoplasma sp.
TAAAAGCGGACCTCAACGATCCGACCCTCACAGGCCTCGCTCAAACGATCGGGGGCATGGCCGCCGGTGAGACATATACGCCCGATGACACGATAACCCTGCCAGCTTTGGATGCGGGAGAGGTGTTCGTCATTGACGGAGCGAAAGAAGGAGACCCAATCACAATATCAAATCTCGATAACAATTCCGAGGGCCCCCTGTTCTTTGTTTCGGAAAATAATAAAGGCACATATGTTTTCAAAAATCTCATAATAGTCGCGGACGGAGGTTGTGCGATAGAGATGGGGATCGGAAACGGCAGCGACACAGTCCGCTTTGAAAATGTCGAGTTTTACGGAAACCGTGCCATGACAATAGATTCAAACTGCAGCGAACTGATCGTTGACGGATGCTTTTTTGACAATGGATATCAAACGCACATACAGATCAACAGGGGAACGCTGAGTCTGACCAATTCGGTCTTGACCAGTTATTATTCCTGCGTAACATCTTTCACAGAAGGGAAGGTCGCTATCGATAACTGTTATTTCGAGAGTTCAGGGGACATTGCGTTATTCTCTCGATCGGATAGCAAAACGGATCTGACGATCAGTCACTGCACATTCAACGCCATTGCAGGGTACCATTGTATGTGGGTAGACATAGCCGACGGGTCTGCGGGGAACACGATAAAGCTGTCCTATTCCTCATTCGTATGGGGCTGGAATGCCGGCGTTAACGGCCCGGCGGTCTTCGTCGAAGGAAACGGCAGAGGAACGATAAGCATCGAACGATGCGGTTTCGAAGGGCTGGAGTCCCCTAACTACCCAATAGTGCATTTGGATTGTTCTATGTCTTTCCTGATAGCGGACACCTCATTCTGTTGGAATGAGACGGGCACGACCGGGGAACCGGGCTATCCGACATTGCTCATCACCGGCATGGAGGGCCGGATAGTCAATTCGACATTTTGGGGCAATCACATTCAAAGTTCGGGAGGTGAGATGGGGTGCGTTGTCTTGGACGGTGCCCATGTCGACCTGATCAACAATACCTTCCTCGATAACTATTATGTGATATCTCAAACTTCAGAGATGTTTTTACCGGTATCTCTGCAGATATCTTCCACAAGCTCTGTGAATCTGATCAACAACATACTTGTTTGCGGCGACGGTGACGGCGGAAGCACGATATTGGGCGACACAAACAGGATCATGTTTTCCGGAGGGAACATAGACAGGACCAATCCAGACGTTTATAGCGATATATTTGTGTTCACCGAATGGAACGAAGGATTTCTTGTGGGATGCGACCTGCCGGAAAGATATCGATATGATATGCGGACGGTGTCGATAAAGCCGGGCGGAGAGGCCGACGGCAAAGGGATCGTACATTCCGGCACGCCGCCGCAGGACCAGAGAGGGAAGGACAGGCATGGAAAGCCGGACATCGGTTCGATAACGATCAAGACGGCGGTATTCGACGCGAACGGAGGATACTGGGATCCTTCAGAGATATATACCGATTATAGTTGGGACCGCTACTACAATTTATGGGGCGACGCGGGCGTGGACAGCGGTTATTTAAGATTGGTGGCCGCAGCAGGTGAGGATGACCTTATTTGGCTGCCGTTCTACTACGAGTACACAATACTGCATAGGCCGCCCAGCGAGCAGCGGTTCATCGGATGGGGCCTCACCCCCGGCCCCGGACTTCCGGACCCGATGTTCGTGGACCTTTGGGGCACGATGCTCGGTGATTTCGCGGTCGACACAACATATTATGCAAAATGGAGCGAAGGGTTTGTAATGGTCTTCGATCCCCTCAACGGTCTGGACCCCGTCGTAAGGGCGGCAGGGCCGAACGGGACGGTCAGTGTGCCGACGTTCGGGATCGTGAACGGAATGGCTTTGACGAAGTGGACATGGGACATAGAGGGCATGGAAGACTGGGACCTGCAGGGGCCGGTAGAGTGCAACATCATCGTCTACGGCCAGTGGACACCGGTATCGTCAACCGTGACGGTCGAGTTCAGGGACGGCGAGAGTTCAAATACCGTATACGTAGAACGCGACACCCCCGTACTCAGGCCTGCGGACCCTGTAAAGGATGGCTATGTGTTCCAAGGATGGTTCACTGCCGCGACCGGTGGCACGGAATGGGATTTCGGCAACCCTGTGTCCCGCAATATCATTCTTTATGCGCAGTGGGAAGAGGCCCTTGTATTCACGGTCACATTCAACCCGTGCAACGGCGGTGAGGTCTTTTCGGTAGAAGTCGAAAAGGGAGGAACGGTATATATGCCGGCGATCCCGATACTGAAAGATAATGTGTTCATGGGATGGTTCACCGCCGCAGAGGGCGGCACGATGTGGGATTTCACTTCAGGCATAACGAAGAACATCACGCTTTACGCACAATGGAAACCTGCTACCGGCGGCGAGGACGAGGTCTGGATCGATATCGGGGAGAGTGTGGTAATAATAGCCGCGATCGTCGCAGCGGCACTGGCAAGTTTAGGGGTCGCAGGAGTCGCCGGGGTCATCGGAGGAGCATCAGGCGCACTGACCCAGGCCTCGACAGCCCATGTATTCCAGCAGGGGATGGGCACGGAAGGGACGGGCGAAGAGAGATCCGGCGAGGAGAAGAACAGGCGCAGCGTGGTATTCGATCCCAGAAACGGTAAGTCTGTATGGACATCCATTGTATTCATCGGGCGGCTGGCAGACCGGCCCGGCGCCCCGGCAGCGCCGAGAGGGAAGGTCTTCTCACACTGGTCGGAAACCCCCGACGGACCTCCGTTCAACTTTATGACGCCCATCACAAAGCTCACGCACCTCTTCGCAGTGTATATACCGAAGGAATAAAGGAGCAGCCCCGATGCCGGTTCAAAGTGTCCGGCTCAAGGCTCTTCCGGTGCGGGTGCGACGCCGATCTTCATGTTGTACTTGATCTCGTCGGAGAACATCGCATGCACTCCGTAGACGAAGACGATCAGATAACAGATGTATCCGATCAGCACTGCGTAGAAAGCCGGTGTCGTGCCGAACAATGGCAGGAGGTCGATTATGCGGTATACCATCAATGTACATATTGCCATGAATGATATGACCACCATCATCCAGATGAGCCTGATGTTCTTGCTCTTCTTTCTCCCCGTGATATGGCCGGAGGAACCGGACAACACAAAACCCATCAGCACGCCGATGAACGGTATGATCACTGTCGCAGTGATGCTTCCACCGCTCTCCGCCGCGGAAGCGGTGGCGTAGCAAAGCTCCCGCGTCGCGAAAGCTGTACCGATAACAAGTATGAATCCAGACATCAGGGAAGCTTTGGTCGAATAAGAGTCATCAATCTTCAATCCGAACGTGAGGGTCATGACGCCGAAGACGATCCCGCCCATGTTCTGAAGTGCTTTATCTTGAAAATCTTCCGCTCTCACGCTTGCCCAGATTGTGGTAAGCAACATTATCAGGCCGAGACTGAGCATGAGGATCTTCAGCAATCGAGCCTCCGATAGTTCCATAGGCTGCAATTGTTTAGCGGTTATTTAAATCTGCATGAGAGGCGGCACCGGCTTCACCCGCAATAAATGAATCAATTAAATAGAAACATATCGGTGAGACGCCTATGACGTCCGCCTGTGGATCAGTGATCTATCTGGCAGGAGGGTGTTTCTGGGGTCTCGAGAAGGCGCTCTCCGTGATACGCGGAGTGACGGACACCGAGTGCGGCTACGCCAACGGATATGATCTCATCATTCCGGATCATATGACCGTTTGTTCCGGAAAATTCGGATACTGCGAGGTCGTCAAAGTAAGCTATGATCCCGGCATCGTCAGCCTCGAATGTCTTCTGGAGGCGTTCTTCCTGATGATAGACCCCACGCTGCAGAACCGTCAGGGGAACGACAGAGGGATACAATACAGAACGGGCGTGTATTGGACGGACGATCGCTCGGGGGGAACGGTCAGGGAATATGTTGAGAACGAGAAGATGAAACACAGCGAATTTCATACAGAGATATGCCCGCTTGTCAACTACTTCTCTGCCGAGGAGTACCATCAGAAATATTTGGATAAGAACCCTGGCGGTTACTGCCACATTTCCGGCGAGGAGATCGAGTACATCCGAAAGAGGTTCTCAGGGAACAATCCCTGACAGAGAGGAATACCGCCCCTGTCCCGGTAAAAAGACCGGGGCCGGACGGCCCCGGAGTAAAATGATCACAGTGTTTATCCCAGAGGCAGTACTGCCCTCTCGTATTTTTCGTTCAGGACATCGCCGAATGCGGTGTACATGGCGGTACCGCCGCAGATCGATCCAACCGCTCCGGCAACATAGGCAATGTCGGATATCCCTGTGGCATCCTTTATCGCTACTATGAAGAACAGTATGGTCAGGGTAAGGAAGACCATCTGCAGAGCACGGGTGCCTTTAAGCGTCCCAATGAAAAGGAACAGCGTGAGAACGCCCCACATCGCAAAGTATGCGCCGAGGGACACGTTGTCCGGCGTCATCCCCGGGACCAATCCTGCGTTGATGAGCACGAAGGTCAGCCAGAATAACCCGTACGAGGTAAATGCCGTTGCTCCTAAGGTGTTACCTTTCTTGAATTCGAATAGTCCTGCGATCACCTGAGCAAGTCCGCCATAGAGGATCCCCATTGAAAGGATCATTGTGTCCAGTCCGAACAGTCCCAGGTTGTGTAGAGATAACAGCACTGTTGTCATTCCGAACGCCAGAAGACCTAGCGGTGCGGGATTGGCAATGCTGTTAACATGAGATGATACATTATCAACCATGCCTCTTACATCAGCTTAAAGTTTATAAAGCTGTACGCCGACATGTACGGCAAATGTCGAAAAAGGAAAGAAAAACAGTTCAGTGCGAGTGTGCCCCCATGAGCATCGCGACGCAGACGATGATCAGCAGCCCCGTTATTAAAAGCGCCAGCGATCTCATGTTTATACTTTTCCTGTGGAATGCCTCAGGTATCATGTGCAGCATCGTAACGAACATGAACACTCCCGCAGAGAAAGCAAAGGCAAGACCGGTGATGTCGTTCTCCACTTTACCGAGGATGAAATACGAGATCACAGCTGCGACCGGCGTGATCAGGCAGAAGACGATCAGATATATCGAGGACCTCTTTTTGTTGCCTGCCAGCAGGAACGTGGATGAAAGTGAGAAAACCTCAACCGCCTTGTGGACGCATATCGCGACGAGCATCATGAAACCCACCGTTTCCCCTACCAAGAAACCGGCGGCGACAGCCAATCCGTCGAAAAAGGCATGTATCGACAGACCGATGAATGCGGAGACGGATGTTATCTCATGCGAATGATGGTCCAGACATTCTTTGCAGTCGCACTCTGATTTTTTATATTGTTTAAAGAGAAAATCGACAATGAACATTATCAGGAAACCCGCAAGAACAAGATACATCACATCCATCTCGCCGAAGCCGCCGCCCTCACTCTCAGGAAGGGCCTCCGGCAGAAGTATAAGGAACAGTATCCCCAGAAAGACCCCTGCGCTGAAAGCGATCATCAGATGGATCTGCTTGTCCGTGGTCCCGAATGCCATCGGGGCGTAGGCCGCCAGGAAGGATACGATCAGTATCAGGGCCGTGCAGATCACGAATGAGATCATTATGTCCATGAACGAAGGATGATGGATTTTTATTAAAAGATTATGATAAATTTATTAACTTTGGTCATATTATTCTATCATTGTTAACAAGGTGCGATCATGGGAATAGTAAGCATTTCTCTTGACGAGGAGAGCATGGAGGCGCTGGACGGCATACAGAAAAAATTCGGCCTGAAAGGAAGGAGCGAAGCTGTCCGGCGGGCGATCAACGCCGCAAAAACGGAGGCACAGAATATTGAAGGCCTCAGCGGAACGGTCGAAGGAGTGCTGATAATAGTCAAAAAGGGCCACAGCGATCCATGGATGAACCTCATACAGGCCAAACACGAGAACGAGATAAAGACGCAGCTCCACTCCCACCTGAAGGACCATAAGTGTCTGGAAGTGATGGTCATTTCGGGCGAGGCCGAAAAATTGTCATCAATGCTCAAAGAGATACACTCAACCGGAAAAGCGGACTACGTAACGTTCGTAAAGAGTTAAGGTGCGACTATAACTTTTAATATGGTGTACTGTATATACCCCCTTCGGATGGGATAGCATGAGTGGTAACTCAGGTAATATTAATAGCGGTAGCCCCCCAAAGGGCTTTTTCAAGCGCATGCTCAGCGGTCAGGATCAGAGCAAAAGCGCTAAGGGATCTGAAGTTAAACAAAGACACCCCGGTTTCACTGTGTCCAACGGGACCACGGTAACGCCGGGGAGAATGGTCAAACCCCAGGAAGTGATAATCTCCCAGGCGGTCAAACAACTCAACAAGGACGGGTATGTTGTGTTCAACACCCGTGAGAAACAGGACGTCTATGTCACGGTCCAACCAGAATCGGCATTCTTCGACGATGAGGAGCCGGCAATGGTAAGGATGGCGGGAGGCAGCTTTGTCGGTGCCAAACACCCCAGTTCGGTCGAGGTACCTATCAAGGCGGAACCCGGGCCCAAACCGGTAACATACGCTGAACCGGCTGACATATTCTCCAATGCCTCCAGAAGAGCGGAGTTTGAGGAAATAGACTTCAACGAGATAATAATCAAAAAGAACGAGACGTTCGAAGAGGAGATCGTGCAAACCCCGACACTCTTCAAACCGACCTATGTTGAGATCAATAAACCTGTGTTGGAAGAGACATTCGTAATGAAAGCACAACCGGCAGCGGCCGTAACATCAACCGGCACGTCAAAGGCCGAGGTGCCGAAAGCGATCTTCTCAGGGTTCAAAGAAGTGGTCGAATATGAGGTAGAGGAGGTACCTTTCAAGCGGACGCCGGTCACAGACGTGCCGGCAGGATTGTATGTGGACGGACACAGACCTATTGATGTGGCCGAGGCGGATGCTGAGGAAACCGACGGGTGCTCGTCGTTCGAAGAGACATCAATGAATGCGGAAATGGCCGTAACGTCAGATGTCACACAGGCAGTGTGCCATTATCTGCCGCTCCCGGAAGAGACAGAGGCCGTACCCGCAGAGTTCCTCCAGGTCGAGGAAGAGACTGAGACCATACTTGAAGAGTCCGTCCAAGTCGAGGAAGAGACCGAGACCATACTTGAAGAGTCAGTTCACGTTGAGGAAGAGACCGAGACCGTACCTGCAGAGTTCGCCCCGATCCCGGAGGAGGGATCGATAACAGTGTCGGGCGTCCCGCCGACGGTCAATATTGCGGACGAGGTCGCGGATGTGATGAAACTCACAATTCCAGAACTGCATATGAGCGAAGACCTGCTATCGGAGCTGGCCGAAGATTTGGAGACGGCCTTTCCGGAGGACGGTCTAGAGTCGTATGACTGCATATTCAGATTGGTGAATGTGCCGGCAGGGGGCGAGGATGCCCCATGCACCGTATCATGCGGCTCAGAAGAGACAGAACTTGTTATTGACATAGACCCATCCGTCAATCTCAGGTGCCTCTAAACCAATTACACAAACTTCTTCCCATTTTCATATATGTGTTAATAAATAAGGAACCGTATCTCCGACCATGGACCTCGGATCCATCCTCATAATGCTAGTGGTGCTGATCGTTCTGGCGCGCATCGGCTCCGGGGTCTTTGCGCACTTCGGCGTGCCGGGACTGATCGGAGAGATAATTGTCGGTATCGTCATTGCCAATCTGGTCATAGGCGACTGGTCCTTCCTGGGTATGTTGGGTATCGAGCTGGGGGACGATCCCAGTCAGAACTATGAGATAGTCGGGTTGTTCGCCCAGCTCGGAGTGATATTCCTTCTTTTCGCCGTGGGGCTGGAAACAAAGGTGAAGGAACTGCTGTCAGTAGGCAGAGCGGCGGTCATGGTCGCAACGCTGGGGGTAGTGATCCCGTTCATAGCGGGGTTCGCACTCATACAGGCCTATGAAGGGAACATACACCATGCTCTGTTCCTAGGTGCGGCGATGGTCGCGACGAGCGTCGGGATCACTGCACGCGTGATAAAAGACATGAGGCTGATCGACACCAAAGAGGCGAAGATCATCATCGGTGCAGCGGTCATCGATGACATACAGGGGATGGTGGTACTCGCCATCGTCGCGGGGATGACGGCGTCCGGAGAGCTGTCGTTGTCGAACATTGCATTGGTTTCCGTCGAAGCCGTAGCGTTCGTCGCCGCCGCCCTGGCATCGGCGCTGTGGGTCGTACCGAGAATATACAAATATTTTGAAGAAAGGAACAAAAAGAAATTCGCCGAGACAAAAAGATCGCATATGGGCATCAATAAACTTGTTCTTGCGATAACGGTCTGTCTCGGTTTCTCGTGGTTCGCCGAACTGATAGGGTTGGCGGCGATAATCGGCGCGTTCCTGGGAGGGATGCTGCTGGCGGAATATGCGTGGGAGTGGAAACTGGGAGAGAAGATGGAATCGATAACGACCCTTTTCATATCATTCTTCTTCCTGAACGTAGGGATGCAGGTCAACATCGGGAACCTGGCCAGCGTGACCGTCATTGCGCTGGCGGTCGTGGTCATACTGCTGGCGGTCGCGACCAAGTACTTAGGCTGCAGCTGGGGTGCAAAGCTTGGGGACAAGACCCTTTCAAAGGAATCCAGGAACATAATCGGGATAGGAATGGCG
>JAISPV010000088.1 GCA_031274665.1 Candidatus Methanoplasma sp.
GATCGTCCTTCCGTTCACTTCGACGGTAGCCATGTTCGAACCCGAAGGTATACCCAGCTTATTCGGGATGTCTCTTGTTATATGAAGGCCTGAGGCGATGAAGAACGGAACGGCGACCACCTCGTCTATAAGGTCTGATGCCATATTCTTAAGCACATCATCCACAAGAGGATACGTTGTCTCGTTGAATCCTATGTAGATATTCTCAAAGCCTTTCTCTTCGAGCCTCTTCTTCTGCTCTTCCATTATCCACTTGTTGTAGTTGTATCTCGATCCGTGTCCGATTATCATTATTCCTTTTTTCATCTTATGTGCCTCTTCCTACGCGGTCGGGCCGCAGGCCTGCGATCAAATGGGTCAGACAATGCGCATGCCGCCTTCTGTGTCTGATGATAGCTCTAAAATGATGTCCGCCAACTCGTTGTATACGGCGGAAAGTTTGGAAAGGGGGGACCCTTCGACAACCGTCTTCCCCATTGACTCACACGACTGTACCGTTCTGTCACGGGGTATTCTTTTCACAACTTTCGCAGGGATCTCGGACACTGCTCTGTCTACTATCGTATCCTCTTCGTCGATCCCTCTCGAATTCTGTATCACCCCTCTCAGTTCGGCATACCCGTCCTGTTTAAGGTCTGAGATTGCCATTGCGATGTTGTTCGCCGCATAGAGGGACATCATTTCGCCCGAAGAGACCAGGAAGACATCTTTCGCATAGCCGTTCCTTATCGGCATGGCGAACCCTCCGCAGACGACGTCGCCCAGCACGTCGTATATCAGAACATCCGGTGCTATCTTTTCGATCACCTTGTTCCTCTCCAATTGCTCGAACGCAGCAATTATGCCTCTGCCTGCACAGCCCGATCCCGGCCTGGGGCCTCCGCATTCGGCGCAGTAGCACCCCCACGTCCCTCTCAGTATCGTCTCCTCCGCAGGCATTCCGTTCTTCATCGCGTCGAGGATGGTCATCGGGACCTTTCCGTTCAGCAGCAATCTTGTCGAATCCGCTTTCGGGTCGCAGCCGATCTGCAATACTCTATACCCTTTCTTTGACAACGAAGCGGTTACATTGGACGCAACGGTGGACTTACCTATGCCGCCCTTACCATAGAATGCGATCCTTCGCATAACTATACATGGCATACATCATATTTAGTAATATTTGCCACATGTATTAGTGTTACTATCATCGGATTTCCGTCCTTGGCGACAATAATTCCCCGGCTGGCTCCGGTTTCGGTCTGGCTGGGAAAGGGCCGATCCGCCGGGAGATCCGCCCCGGAACTTAGAAAGGTATTAATTTAAGAATAAGTTTGTAGGCGCCGGGCCGAGGTAGTCTAGTCCGGTACGGCGCGAGCCTGGAAAGCTCGTGGGAGCAATCCCTCGGGAGTTCAAATCTCCCTCTCGGCGCCTTTCCCGTTCTCCGTCGAATATGCCTCATCTCTTGACCGTTTGCGTACAGGCGCGGCCATTATCGATCGATAATAATACTAATCATGAATTATTTAATGATAAACATTAAATATTATTCGATATATATTGTACATAAGGAATTGATAATATGAGCGATGCCTTGAACAGACTTAACAGGATCAGCGGATACATTGAACTGACCGCAAAGGTCCTTATTGCCTTGACGATCATCGGAATGATCTTTGCGTTCGCCCTGATGGTCGTTGTGATATTGAACCCCGATATCCTTCCTGAGGTCAGCGGCATTACTGCTGCCACGACCGAGGAGGCCATCACGTTGGGCGTGACCATCATTTCGGGATGTGTCTTCGGATCCATCACACTGTACTACCTGCACAGACTCTTCGCGAGCATTCATAAGAACAACACCCCTTTCGTCGATGAGAACGTGAAATGCCTGGAAATGATAGCCATCTTGGTGATAGCGGGCTCGATCGCCATACCGGCCATAAGCTGGGCGACAGCATACATCCTTGATGCCGGATACGAATTGATAATGGCGTTCAGTCCTCCTCTGCTGTTCGTAGCCTTCTTGATATATTTCGTGTCCCTCATCTTCAAATACGGGACCGTGCTCCAGAAAGAGTCGGACGCGACACTGTGATCATATGGCGATAATACTCAGGCTTGACAGAGTCATGGCAGATCGGAAGATGTCACTGAACGAACTTGCCGAGAAGGTCGGGATATCCAACGTGAACCTTTCCAACATAAAGACCGGGAAGATCAGCGCCATACGTTTCTCGACCCTGAACGCTATATGTTCCACGCTGAAATGCCAGCCGGGGGACATATTGGAGTTCGTGGACGACGGGGATTGAGGGCCGCTGCTCTTGTTCCACAGCGGCAGAAACGCATTCTATATTACCCCATTCTCTAAGATAATGGGGGTTTTTAGTACTTTGATTAAATACTAGGATACGATTATATCGATTGGGTAACACACCCCAGAGTGGTATTGAAATGATGGTAAATGCACAGATCTATGTGAAGGACCTCCCGGGACGCCTAGTGGAATCTCTGGAACCTATATCATTGGTCAACGGTAACATCGTTGGCGTTGTACACGATCGAGAACAGATAGTGAACCAGAGGATATGCATTGACGTCACATTCGAAATTAAAGGGAACCACGAACTGGATCAGCTCAAGGACATATGGAAATCCAGGGATGTCCTGATAGCGAAGATAGGGTCCGTTTACAAAACGTACACGATGGAATACATGCTCGTCGGAAAATTCAAGGCATCGTTCGTCGAATCGCTTATCGACAAAGCATCGAAAGCGATACACTTCGAATCCGTCGACGTCAACTATTCATCCAAGAATGCAAGTTCCGCCCGCACGGCGATGATCTCGGCGGAGCTCATAAGCGAGGACGACCTGAAGAGATTCGACGCGTTCCTCATGAACGCTTGCAAAAAGAGCAAGATAGTCTACATAAGGGGGATCTGACATGAGGATCCTGATATCCGGGTTCGGAACGGTCGGGCAGGGTTTTGCAGAGGCAATGATCCTCAGAAGGAACTTCTTCCAGGAGAGGTACGGGAAGGACCTGACCATCGTATGCGTGATGGATTCTTCGACCTTTGCTTTGGATCAGTCCGGACTCTGCCCCGCAGAACTGCTGGAAAGGAAAAAGAGTACCGGAAAGGTCGGGACCGAGAGATACCAGGACCCGCTTAAGGTCATGGATTCCGTTGAGTACGACCTTCTGGTGGAGGTCAGCCCCACAGATATCAAAACGGGCGGTGCCGGTCTGAAGAACATAAGACACGCGCTCGGGGCGGGGAAAGATGTGATCACCGTGAACAAAGGGCCTCTGGCGCTTAAGTTCTGCGAGCTTGTCGCATTAGCAAAGAAGAACAACTGCAAGTTCCGTTTCGAGGGTTCCGTGGGCGGTGCGATGCCCATCATAAACCTATGCAGAGAGAACCTTGTCGGAGAGAACATATCGTCCATACGCGGCATATTGAACGGTACCTGCAACTTCATACTGACCAAGATGGACAACGGCCAATCCTTTGAGCAGGCGCTCAAAGAGGCCCAGCAGATGGGCTACGCCGAGACCGACCCCACCAATGACATAGAAGGATACGACAGCGCGTGCAAGGTCGTGATACTTGCGAACTCGCTCTTCAAGAGGAATGTCGCGTTCTCCGATGTGAGTATAACCGGGATCACGGCCATATCAAGCGAGGCGATCTCGCTGGCTGCCTCGAACAACATGGTGATAAGGCTCATAGGAGAGGTCTCGAACGATAAATTGGAGGTCGCTCCGCGCCTTGTGCCGAAAGGGCATCCCCTCAGCATCACCGGAACCCTCAACGCAGCGCAGGTGGTCACCGATCTGGCAGGTCCCATCACCATATCCGGCAGAGGCGCCGGAAAGATAGAGACGGCGTCTGCCATAATGAGCGATCTTGTTTCGATAATGGATGACCGGAAGGGGCGTGAGGGCAGATGTCTGAACCAGTGATCATCTATGACACGACATTGAGGGACGGCGCACAGAGCGAGGGAGTATCGTTCTCCCCGGAAGATGCGCTGGAGGTCCTGAAGCGGTTGGACGACTTCGGTGTCGACTTTGTCGAAGGGGGATGGCCGGGTGCCAGCCCGAAGGTGGACGAGTTCTTCAGATTGACCGTAGGATTGGAACTGAAACATGCCAAGCTCACGGCCTTCGGAAGCACGGGGAGACCCGGAACACCTGTCAAAGACGACCCTAACCTGAGGAGCCTCGCTTCCTGTCCGGTGGAGTGGTGCTGCATATTCGGCAAGAGCTGGGACTTCCAGGTCAAGACCGCACTGTGCATCCCTCTGGAAGAGAATCTGGACCTGATCAGGAACAGCGTCAGATTCCTAACGGACTCCGGGAAGAGAGTAATGTTCGATGCGGAGCACTTCTTCGACGGATATCTGGCGAACAGGGACTACGCACTAAGCGCCCTGAAGGCGGCGGTCGAGGGCGGGGCAGAATGGATCGTCCTCTGCGACACCAACGGAGGTGTGATGATGGAGGATGTG
>JAISPV010000096.1 GCA_031274665.1 Candidatus Methanoplasma sp.
TGAACCCGACGGAGTTCTTCTTCCACGCGATGGGAGGAAGGGAAGGGCTCGTCGATACTGCGGTCAGGACCTCCAGGTCCGGTTACATGCAGAGAAGGCTGGTCTCCGCACTGGAAGACCTTAAGCTGACATCGGACGGGACGGTCAGGAACACAGTAGGGACGGTGATCCAGTTCAAGTACGGAGAGGACGGAGTGGACCCGTCCAGAACGGTAAGGGGAAAGGCGATAGACCTGGACGACCTCTTTGCGGAGGTGCTCGGGGACGATGCCGACACCCTTCTCCGCATTGACGATCTGGACGTAGGCGAGGATTACGGTACAAGGGAGAAGGACGAGATGGAGTACACCGAAGAGGAAGACGGCGAGGAGTACGATGAGATGGAGACCGACTTCGAAGGAGGAGGTGAGTGATTTGGCCAAAAAGGACACGCTTAAGGCGCTCGTAAGCAGAGACATAAGCGAAGAGGTCGCGGAACTCCTTCTGTCTAAATACAATACACTTAGCACCATATCGGCGGCGGGCATAGAGGAACTCGTCGAGATAGGGCTTACGGAAGAAGAAGCGGAATCAGTTCTGCAGAAGATCGGCAAACGCACCACACGTACGATCGTCGGCCCGGCGAAGACCAAGAAGGTCGTGCCGGAGCCGAAGGCCGAGTTAGTCGAAGAGGTGTTCCGCGAACGGAAATTCACCCCGGCCGAAAACAGGCTCAAAGATGTAGCAGAAAGGCTCGGAGCGTCCCTTCCGATGAAAATAATCACCGATATTGCCAATGTGATAGAGCGTGCGGACCTCGGCGACGACATCTATGAGAGGCTGGTCACGGTCGCGAACCGCATGTACACATCCCATCTGATGGACAAGAACGAGTCCACGGGGGTCATGGCGGCGCACTCGATCGGCGAGCCCGGAACCCAGATGAACATGCGTACCTTCCACTATGCGGGTGTCGCGAACATCAACGTTACCCAGGGCCTGCCGAGGCTGATCGAGATAGTGGACGCGAGACGCGTTCCCAGCACGCCGTCGATGGAGATACCCCTGATCGGCATCGCTGCGGAGGACGAGAGCGTCGCAAGGCATGTGGCTTCGGAGATAGAGGTCACCTCGCTGCTCGATATCGCCTCGGTCGAGACTGACATAACCAACATGCGTCTGGTGATCACGCCGAACACAAGGAAGATGGCCCAGCGCGGCCTCAACACGGAGGACGTGGTCGAGAGGCTGAACAAGGTCAAAGCGGTCCGCGGGCTTGTCAAATCCTTCGATTACCAGATAATCATAACATCGGACGAGCCATCGTACAAAAAGCTCCAGACCATGCATGACGCAGTCAGGAATGCCAAGATAAAAGGGATAGACGGCATCGCAAGGGCGGTCCTCAGCAAGGTCGGGGGTTCATGGAAGATAATCACAGAAGGGAGCAACCTCAAGGAGGTGCTGAAGATCGAGGGCGTCAATGCGAACAAGGTAATGACCAACAGCATACTGGAAGTCGCCGAGGTCCTCGGAATAGAAGCTGCAAGGAACTCCATCATTCACGAAGCGATGGGGACCCTTGGAGAAGCGGGACTGGATGTTGATATCAGGCACATAATGCTTGTCGCCGACCTTATGACAAACGATGGTCAGGTCAAAGCGATAGGAAGGCACGGTGTGTCGGGAAAGAAATCCTCAGTGCTGGCGAGGGCGGCCTTCGAGATCACCGCGGCGCATTTACTGCATGCCGCGATGGTCGGAGAGGTCGACAGTCTCGAAGGGGTAACTGAAAACATCATAGTCGGACAGCCGGTCACATTAGGGACCGGCGCAGTAAACCTTATTTACACACCCAAAAAAGGGGAGAAACAATGAGTGAGAAAATAGACATAAGTAGAGCATTAAAGGCTGCGATCACCACCGGAAAGGTGGAGTTCGGGGTTGACCAGACAGAGAAAGCAATAAAGGCAGGAAAGGCACAAATGATCATTTTGTCCAAGAACTGTCCGAGCAAGATGCTGATGGGAGATATTGATGTGAAGGTGCATGTATTCGAAGGCAACAACATGGAGTTGGGCGCCCTCTGCGGAAAGCCGTTTTCCGTTTCAGCACTTGCTGTCATCGACAAAGGCTCATCCAACATCTTGACGCTGTGAGACCATGTCAACAGATATCGTACTCAATGAGGATACCCTCAGGTACATAGCACTGTTCTCCGCAATAACAAAGGCCAGCCCCATCGACTGCATGGATGCCGATGAGAAATTGGTATTCGTGGTCGAGAAAGGGCAGGGTAACATCGCTGTAGGGAAAAAAGGGGAACACGTCATCAAGCTTAAGGAGAAGACCGGCAAGAATATTCAGGTCGTAGAATATTCAGAGGATCCCGAGCAGTTTGTGAAGAACGTGTTCCATATTTACAGCCCTCAGAAGGTCGTTATCGAGCAGCGCGGGAACATAACCCATGCCACGATCACGGTGGACCCCAAGCTCAAGGGGCGTGCGATCGGCAAAGCCGGAAAGAATCTTCGTATTGCGAGGGATATCGTGAACAGGCACCACGAGATCCAGAGCATAAGCGTCGATTAATGTCTCCCCCAACCGGTGCAATAAACTCCTTCAAACCCTTTGTTTTATCTTTTCTATTGGTTGTCATAAACATTTACGGTTCAAAGGCATCCTTTCGACCTCCATCCTGTCGAAGGTCGGGTATTCCTCTACCAAATATGACGCATAAGGGAGCTTCTTGGAGACCTTCCTGAGTTTCCAGGATGCCACCTCTATCCTGTTCCTTTCCCGGTCGATGAACATCAGGTCCTTCGGCACCTTCAGCTCTGTGAGGGCCGCCGCCGCTTCATTCAGATCGTCTGCGTATACGATACCTTTCACCAATGTACCGTCATCGGTGATGACATCATACTTCTTTGCAATGACACCCGCTCTTCTGATCAGTCTTCTTCTCAACTGGACCCCGTCCTTAAAAGAGGAAGAGCAGAAATGTATCGGGCACTTAGGGTATCTTTTCATAAGTCCCAGCGCCAGTTCCTCAGACCCGGCGACCGCGGAGGAAAGGTCATCCTTCACCCTGTAGCCCATCTCTTCCATCATGTTCCAGTTGCTCTCGGAGAACTCGAACTCGTTCATGTTGATGAAATCCACGCCTGCCTCCGCAGCGGAAGCCGCAAGCTTTTCCAGCTTGTCCCCGCAGCCGGGTATGGCCGGCACTTCGATGCCCACGTCCAAAGATGTCTCGGAGATGATCTTCGATATCACGCCGAAGTCCATTGTCTCCCACTGGGACATCTGAGGATGGAACCTTATCTCGTCGAGGCCGGCATCGCAGAGTTCCTTCGACCTGCCGAGATCTATCACCGATGTGTACAGGTGGATATGATGGTCTTGACCGAAATGTTCCTTCAGCATCTTTATCGCGGATACGGTGCGGTCCATTGCGATCAGAGGGTCTCCGCCGGTTATGCCGGTGCCTGTGGCGTCCATCGATTCAGCCTCTTCGATCATCTCGCTCAGGTCGGTTATCCGCCTCTCATTGGCGAACATCACGTCCTTCCCTTTTTTCTCGGCGGATATGGGGCAATAGAAACAATCGGTACCGCATCTGCCTGTTATCAAAAGGACCATCTTCGATCCGTTCACGCAGTGTCTGCACCCTTCTGGGAGAGGACAGTTCGAGGCTGAGCCGTATTCGATTTTTTTCAAGTTATCGATATAGGATGGTGCGATGTCTTAATAAACATAGGAGGGCTAGAGGATTACGTCCATGAAAAGAGACACAGGACTGATACTTGCGCTGGACGAGACAGATGCTGTGAAGGCGATCGAGGTAGCCGAGGCCGTCTCGGGCATCGTGGACGCAATAAAGATCAACTGGCCGTTGATCATCTCCGCCGGGCCGGAAGTGATAACCACGCTCTCGCGGATATCTGATGTTATATGCGACCTCAAGGTCGCAGATATTCCGAACACGGTGCGCCTCATCGTCGAGGGAGCAGTATCCAGAAAAGCATCCGGCGTGATCGTGCATGCTTTCACCGGCGAGGATTCTCTGCGGGAGGCGGTCTCCGCAGCCGGGAATGCAGAGATATTCGCGGTCACCGAGATGAGTCATCCGGGAGGAATGACGTTTACCGCGCCTCATGCAGAGGAAATGGCCGAGATGGGCGTGAGATGCGGGGTGGCAGGATTCATCGCGCCGGCCACCAGACCGGACCGGATCAGGGCGATAAGATCCGTGGCAGGCGATCTGAAGATACTCTCTCCGGGAGTGGGCGCACAGGGCGGAAGCGCGTCCTCCGCCATATCCGCCGGTGCCGATTACGTCATCGTCGGAAGGGCGGTCTACGGTGCTGGAGACCCCGTATCCGCCGCATCCTCTGTTGCGGACGAAATAAAGTTCCTCCTCTGAATTATAGAAAAAAAATGGTTGCGCGCACCTGCCTATAAACTTATAAATAGGCATTCAAACATGGGTTGAGCTATACTCTATAGAAACGGAGACTATCAGAATGCGCAAATTGGGATTTAAGTCTGCCAAACCTGTTACAGACGGGGGCTTCCTGCCAGCATCGGATGACGGCGAGGAAGTATGGTTCAAAAGAGAATGGCGCCTGATAACACTGTTAGCGATCATGATCGTGGCTTTCGTCATAAGATTCATTTTTGCATACGGTGTATCCGCCGGAAGCGATTTCGCACTTTCCGGCGGGGCGGGAGCTTCGAGCAATGTACACATAATCGAAAGCATCCTCAACGGTTCTTTCGCTATCACTGACCCGGCCCTCAACTATCCGTACGGATCCGTCAATATCAGCCCCCCGCTGATGGACTTTCTCTTCGCGGGCATCGCCGGATTGGTAACGATGTTCGGTGTGTCCGCAGGGACCGCCGCATCCGGAACGCTGGCATTCTCAGCGCCGATATTCGCGGCACTCACATGCTGGCCGGTCTATCTGATAGGAAGAAAGATGTTCAACGACGAGAAGATAGGTCTTCTGTCAGCGCTCTTGTACGCATTCTCGGCGCTGATGATCATGACCTCTGTGTTCTCAAACGGCATGGGATTCTCGTTCTTAGTGTTCCTATTTGCATTCATGGTATATTTCCTGCTGAAAGCGCTGGAAGGCTGCGACAAGGTCCAGCCCAGCGGGTTCGGGGCATTGATCAAGGACAAGGTCATACTCCGTAACATACTCGTCGCAGGAATATTGTTCGCGATGATAGCACTGTCTTGGAACCAGTTCCGCATAATACTTCTGGCCCTCGTGTTCATCATGGCCGCCCAGGCGATCGTCGACCGCCTCAGGGCCAAGGATGTAGCATCAACGGTCGGCGTATATTCGACCGTCATAATGCTCGGAGTGCTGATCTCGGCACCCTACTACATCGTGGCAGGCCTTTGGGACCTAGTCTTCTCCGGGCCGTTCATTATTGCAGTGATGTCGGTCGCCCTCGCGGTCCTCTTCAGCAAGACGACGGACAGACCGTGGGTGCTGATGGTCCCGGCGATCCTGCTGATCGTCGGAGCAGTGCTCGCAATACTCTTTTTCGTATCGGACAGCCTGTTCTCGGCTGTCGTCAACGGCAACTCCATCTACCAAAGCGGACTGATGGCAGACCTCACTTCAGGGAACACCAAGACGTCCATCTCCCTAATGGCGGCATTCTTTGGCTGGCTGACCCTGTGGCTGCCGTTCTTGTTGTTCCTGTATATGATATACAAATACCGCAAGAACATAGAATCAAGAAAATACACATTTGCGATGTGGTGGATATTCATCATGTTCTGCATAGGGTGGTATTCCACGGCCTATGCGGTCTTAGCCGGAATAGGCTTTGCAGTAGCATCGGCGGCGATGATCCTCATGATCATCAGGGCCGT
>JAISPV010000003.1 GCA_031274665.1 Candidatus Methanoplasma sp.
CCCATTCTCTCGGGTCCGAATTCCGGGAAGGCTTTGACGTATTTCCCGGCATTGATGGCCACCTCGGCAAGGATCTCGTTCGCAGTGACGACACCTTGGCCGCCTCTTCCATGCCAACATATTTCCGTATCCATGTTGAATCCACTAAAGGTACCGAATACTCGTATCCGATTTAAATCCTTCCTTAATATCTTAGATAAAATAATCCTTTTTACTTATATTTTACAATTTATCACAATTTTATCTGATTTTTATACGAGAACAGTGAAATTTTTTTCGAATTTCGGACTCACAGCTTATGAATGAGGAGTAACATCCGCCGTATGTTGCTACCAAATAATTAGTAGAAAAACGGCAGACCTAAAAAAACATATTATAATAAAACCGATACCTGATATGAGGTTGTGGGGCAGCGGTCCTGCGCTGGAAAACTTCTTCCAAGAGTGTAATTCCCATGGATAAGAAGATAGTAGATGTCAACGAACTGCGCGTGGACGATATACCCTTTGTCGGCGGAAAAGGAGCGAACCTCGGCGAGCTCACTTCGGCCGGTTTCCCCGTTCCCGGAGCATTTGTTCTTACGACCGTTGCTTATGATTATTTTTTAGAAAAAAGCGGGATCGCGAACAAAATAGAGAAAGAACTCAAAAGCATAGACCGGTCCTCGGATCAGAGTCTGACAGACGCCTCCAAGCGCATCAGGGCCTTGTTCGAGACCTATGACATACCGGATGACCTGAAGAAAGAGATCGTCTCTAACTACAGACTCTTGGTCCCCAAGGGAGAGACGGGTTTCGTAGCCGTGAGATCGAGTGCGACCGCCGAGGACCTTCCTGACGCGAGTTTCGCTGGCCAGCAGGAAACGTATCTCAACGTAGCGAACGAAGACGGCCTTTATGATAAAGTAAGGAAATGCTGGTCCTCCCTCTTTACGGCCAGAGCGATCTCTTACAGAGAGAAGCAGGGCTTTGCCCACAGCGACGTGAAACTCGCCGTCGTCGTGCAGAAGATGGTGAACTCGGAGATATCAGGAATAATGTTCACTGTGGACCCACACAGCGGGGCAAAGAACATCATTATCGAAGCGGGATACGGCTTGGGAGAGGCCATTGTCGGGGGGGAAGTGACCCCGGACACATACGTGATCGAAAAATTAAAAATGGTCATCACAAGCAAGAGGGTCTCTTCCCAAAAGTGGAAGTACGTGAGAGGGCCGGACGGAGGATGCCTGAAAGAGGACGTCCAGAACGGCGACGACAAGAAACAGAAACTTGAGGACCGCCGCGTTCTGGAAATAGCGGAGATCGGCCGCCAGGTGGAGATACACTATCAGAAGCCGATGGACATGGAATGGTGCGTCGAGGACGACAAAGTATACCTTGTGCAGGCAAGGCCCATAACCGCCGCCGGAAACTCCGGAGGGACCGGAAAGAGCGAGGCGTCCAGCGAGGACATACTCCTCACCGGGCTCGGCGCGAGCCCGGGCTTTGCGACGGGCACCGTCAGGATATACGATGAGTCGATGAGCCTCGACGTCGTGAAGGACGGGGACGTACTGGTCACGAAGATGACCATGCCCGATATGGTCCCGGCCATGAGCAGGTCCGTCGCGATCGTCACGGACGAGGGAGGGATGACCTGCCACGCCGCGATCATCTCAAGAGAACTGGGCACACCATGCATCGTCGGAACGGGGAGCGCAACTAATACCCTCAAAGACGGGGACATCATAACGGTCGACGGAACGACCGGTACAGTTTACAAAGGAGCAATAAAGAAGAAAGAAGAAGCGGGCGGCCCGGAATCGGTCACCGTTTCCGCCGAGTTCGTCCCTATCACGGGGACCAAGGTCATGGTCAACATGAGTATGCCCTCGAAGGCGGACGACATCGCGAAGCTTCCGTGCGACGGTGTCGGCCTGATGAGAAGCGAGTTCCTTTTTACCAATTACATAGGAGAGCACCCCTGCGCCGTCATTGACGAGGGAAGGTCCGAAGAACTTATAGACAAACTCGCGGACGGCATGTCGAAGGTTGCCAGAGCATTTTACCCCAGGCCGATAATCCTCAGGACGTCTGACTTTAAAACGAACGAATACCGCGACATGAAAGGCGGCGTTGACTACGAACCGAACGAAGAGAATCCGATGATCGGGTGGAGAGGGTGTTCGAGGTATATCTCCGATAACTACAGGGAAGCGTTCATGTGCGAACTCAGAGCGATCAAGAAGGTCCGGGACGAGTTCGGATTGAAGAATCTTCATATGATGCTGCCGTTTGTCAGGACCATATTCGAGGTCGAGGACATCATCAGCATGATGAGCAGCGTGGGCCTCAGAAGAAGCCTCGACTTCAAGCTGTACTTCATGGCGGAGATCCCCGTCAACATTTTCATGGCGGAGGAATTCTGCAAGTACTGCGACGCGTTCTCGATCGGCTCCAACGACCTTACCCAGCTTATCTTGGGATGCGACCGCGACTCGGATCTCCTGGGACGCATGGGCTACTTCGACGAGAGGAACCCCGGCGTGAAGGCGGCCATATCCCAACTGATCAAAGTGGCGCACAAGAACGGAAAGACCGTGGGTATATGCGGACAGGGGCCTTCCGTATATCCGGAGTTCGCAGAGTTCCTTGTTGAGGAAG
>JAISPV010000043.1 GCA_031274665.1 Candidatus Methanoplasma sp.
ATCATCGGTATGGAATCGGCGTATGCGGTGGCGATGCCTGTAACGAGGTTAGTTGCGCCCGGACCGCTTGTGGCCAGACACACCCCCGGAAAGCCGCTTGCTCTGGCGTAGCCGTCTGCCATGTGTGCGGCGCACTGCTCGTGGCGTACGAGGACATGCCTTATCGACGATTCAAGAATTTCATCGTAGATGGGAATTACTACGCCGCCCGGATATCCGAACATTGTTTCAACCCCTTTGTCCTCCAGCATTTTGAGTAGTGCTCTAGATCCTTTCAGGAGTATAACCTCACCCTAGTATCAATAAGACCCCTTTATAAAATTGCGGTTTGGACGGAAGGCAAGGCCGCATCGGCAGCCGACGGAACGCATAAGATTATTTTATTTGTAGACAATTAATGTCCAAAGGGATCCGATGTCAAAAGTAAAGGTTGGGGTAAACGGTTACGGCACGATAGGCAAGAGAGTGGCGGCCGCAGTGAGCAGACAGGACGATATGGAGGTCGCGGGAGTGACGAAGACAAGGCCCACCTTCGAAGCCCAGGCCGCTGTCGATAGGGGATTCGACCTCTATGTTCCAGAAGAGAGCCTTCAGGCCTTCAGGGAAGCGGGGTTGCCGGTCAAGGGGACCATCGGGGACCTTTACGGGACCGCCGACATTATCGTCGACTGCACGCCCAGCGACGTCGGAGAGAGATATAAGGCCGAATACGAGGCTGCGGGAGTAAAGGCGATATTCCAGGGCGGAGAGGACCACAGCCTTACCGGCATATCATTCAACTCCACCGCCAATTACAGCGAATCCTGGGGAGCGCAGTTCTCGAGGGTCGTCTCGTGCAACACGACCGGTCTTCTCAGGACCCTCAGTCCCATTGACAAAAAAATCAAGATAAAGAACGTCTGCGCGACGCTTGTCAGGAGGGCGGCGGACCCCGGTGACAGCAAAGGCGGCCCGATCAACGGTCTGGAGCCGATGGTGAAGCTGCCGACCCACCACGGGCCGGACGTGAAGAGCATAATGCCGTGGCTGTGCATCAACACGATGGCGATCAAAGCGTCCACAACGCTCATGCATCTGCATACGGTGACGGTCGAGCTCGGCAGGGAGGCCAAGACGGATGAGATACTTGAGATAATGAGGGCATCCCCACGCGTGAAACTTGTCAGGAGCGGCAGCGGGGTGAAAGGCACCCCCGAGATAATGGAGCTTGCAAAAGAGATGGGGAGGGACAGGTCGGATATGTACGAGGTGGTGGTTTGGGAGGATGGCGTAAAAGCGGTCGGGAACATGCTCTACTACTACCAGGCGGTGCATCAGGAAGCGGATGTCGTGCCGGAGAACGTGGACTGCATAAGGTCAATGTGCAAGCTGGAAGAGGATGCGCAGACTTCGATCACAAAGACCAACAAAGCCCTCGGCATAAAAAAATAAGGGTGAGAACACGAAAGAATTCAACACCCTGGAAGATTTCAATTTCAAGGACAAGACAGTCCTGCTGAGAGTGGACATCAACTGCCCGCTCGATAAGAAGACCCTCAGGATACTGAACGACGCAAGGATAAGGAGCGTGGTCCCCACGGTGAGGGAGCTGATCGGAAAGAGGGCAAAGGTCGTGATACTCGCGCACCAGAGCAGAAAAGGTGCATGGGATTTCATCGGTCTGGGACAGCACGCCTCTCTTCTGTCGAAGAACCTTAACGCGCCTGTGACGTACACCGACGACATCATCGGGGACGAGGCCAAGGGGGCGATATCTCGGATGAGGGCGGGAGACGTACTTTTGCTTGGTAACGTGAGGGAATTGGATTGCGAGGCCGTCACGGCAGAGATGTCTATGCACGCGGAGGCCGTCCTCGTTGCGGAACTTTCCCCGCTGATCGATTATTACGTCTGCGACGCATTCGGCGCATCACACCGCGCCCAGTGCTCGCTGATAGGGTTCCAGATGAAGGTGCCGTCGGCATCGGGGAGACTTATGGCAAGGGAGATCTACGCCCTCAAGACGATCTTCGACAGACCAAAGCGGCCATCCGTATTCATATTGGGGGGAGCTAAGTTCGGAGAGGTCCCCTTCATGATAGACAATGTCCTGAAGAGCGGCATCGCCGATACGGTGATCGTCGTCGGCCTGGCCGGAAATGCCTTCCTGCTTGCAAGGGGCGTGGAGATAGGGGAGGCCAGCAGCAAAGTGCTTGCCGACGAACTTACCGAAGAGAATTTCCAGGCGGCAAGGGACGTCCTCGGCAGACACGGGCAGAGGGTGTTGCTTCCGGTGGATGTCGCCGTCGAAAGAGACGGTAAAAGAGTATGTGTGAACACCGGGGACATGCCCACGGCCGAGCCGGCGTTGGATATCGGAGACAAATCCATAGACAAATTCAGAAAGGTCATACTTTCTTCGAAGACATCATTCATGTCCGGCCCCGCCGGCATGTTCGAGAAATCAGGTTTCGAAGTAGGCACAAAGCAGCTCATGATGGCAATGGTGGAAAGTAAAGGGTTGTCCGTACTGGGAGGGGGGCACACGGCAGGTGCGGCAGAAAGGTTCGACCTGGCAGACAGAGTATCCTACGTGAGCACCGGAGGCGGTGCGCTGGAAACCTTCCTTCTGCAGGAACCGCTGCCGGTGATCGAAGCCCTGAAGTATTCAAAAAAGAAGTTCGGGCCGGATCACTGATCTTTGTTCTTTCCGTCCTTGTTTTTCGGCGGGCATGCGGTGCCGACAGAAGCGCGTCTCATTCTGACCAATGCCTCTTTTATGTGTTCGACCGGCTCTGTGACCGTCATGCGGATATAGCCTTCCGCAGATTCTCCGAATCCCGGCCCGGGCGTCACAATGATGCCGAGATCGATCATCTTTGCGACGAACTCATCCGATCTCATCCCGCAGTCGAACCAGACGTAGAACGTTCCCTTGGGCATCGCCACATCGAAACCGAGGTCCCTGAGGCCGTTGACGAGGACGTCCCTCCTTTCCGCATAGATGTCCATGTTGTTTTTTATTGCAGAAGGCGGCGTCCCGTCATCGTGGTACATCTCGAGGGCAGTGATCCCCGCTTTCTGTATGAATATGGGGGCTCCGGAATCTATCTGACCTTTGCATTTCTTGAGTCCGGCTATGAGGTCAGGGTGTCCGACGGCATAACCGAGCCTATACCCGGTCATGTTGAATGTCTTTGAGAACGATCCGAACTCTATGCAGTCGCACCCAGCCTGAAGCGCTGACGGAGCGCGGTAGTCATCGTAGCACATCTCAGAGTAGGCGTTGTCGAAGCACAGTATGGTGCCGGTTTGCTGGCACCAGTCGTATACCTTCTGAAGGTACGCGAGGTCGCACGTCGCCCCCGTCGGGTTGTTCGGATAGTTGATGTAGAGCATCTTTGCGTCGACCGGGCATTCATCCACATCCAGCAGCCAGTTCTTTTCAGGTCTGAGAGGTACTTTTATGCAGTCGGCTTCGTTGAAGATCGTCGATGCTCCCGAATACACGGGATACCCCGGGCTCGGCGCAATAATGGTCTCGCCGGGATTCACGAACGCCTGGGCAATGTTGAATATCCCTTCTTTTGATCCCAAGGTTATGCAGACCTGCGTGGCGGGGTTGACCTCAACTCCGAACCTTTTCTTGTACCATCTCGCCACCGCTTCCCTAAGGCCTTTCTCACCCTGCGATGAAGAATACTTCTGATTTTCGTTCTCTTCGGCAGCGATCTGCAAGGTTTTCACGATCTTTTCCGGCGTCGGAAGGTCCGGGTCCCCGATACCGAAATCGATCATGTCCACGCCCTCCTTCCTTTTTGCCGCCGCAAGTTCCTCTAGTCTTACGAAAAGGTACGGCGGCAGCTTTTTGAGTCTTTCGGACTGCTCATACTTCATAATTGTCACTCATCCATGATGCTGCCTTCATAGACCAGCATCGCAGGTCCTTCCATATATACATGGTCAAGGTCCTTGCCAACCGTTATCTTAAGCCATCCCCCCGGAAGACGTACGTGAACGGGCTCGTCGAACGGCACAACACCGTTCAGTGCGGCTGCTGTTGCGGAAGCGCATGCGCCCGTACCGCAGGCCTGCGTCCAGCCGACCCCTCTTTCGTACACTCTGGTATGGATGTTACCGTCCTTCATCTTACAGAATTCGACGTTCGTCCTCTTTGGGAAGAACGGGTGCGCCTCAAGCATCGGTCCGAGCTTCTCGATCTCGTTGCTGCTGAGATCCGTGAAAGTGATGAAATGGGGGTTGCCCATCGATACGGCATTCCCTTTTATGTTGTAGCCCGGTACCGCAAAGGGCTGGTCAATGAACTCGCCGTCGTAATCAAGGGGGATGGACCTCCCGTCAAGGATGGGCGCGCCCATGTCCACCATCACGGTGGTGACCTTTCCGCCGTCCAGGAATATCTTCGGGGTCTTCACGCCCGCCATGGTGGAGACGGTGAACTCGTCCTTGTCAACGATACCGAAATCGTATGCATGCTTTGCAAGACACCTTATCCCGTTGCCGCACATCTCCGCTTCCGAGCCGTCCGCGTTGATGACCCTCATCTTCAGATCGGTCCTTTCACCGCGGAAGAGGAACACGACCCCGTCGGCGCCTATCCCGTAGTTCCGGTCGCACATCAGTCTGCATCTGTCGTTGTCTATCTCGATATCCGAATCGACGGCGTCGATAAGTATGAAATCATTACCTATGCCGTGATATTTCCAGAATTTCATCCGATGAGCCTCTCAGGTATCCGCTGGTGTATCCATTGTTCTTCTATTTTTTCAGAGTCCCTGATCAACTCCGCCTTTCCGTCGTTGACGAGGACCTCTCTGCAGAGGGGGCGCGAGTTGTAATTGCTTGACATTGCGAACCCGTAAGCTCCCGCATCATATATTACCACGACATCCCCTTCCTCAGGGTCCGGAAGCACGCGGTCGCGCGCCAGACAGTCGCCGGATTCGCAGATCGGTCCGACCACGTCGTACTTAGCGGTGCACGCCTTCCCGAACTTGTTTCCGAGCGCTATGTGATGATAGGAGTCATACATGGCCGGCCTTATCAGAGTATTGAATCCGGCGTCCACACCGACGTACTTCTTTATGCCGGCATCCTTCACGTCGACGCACCGTGTCAAAAGGACGGTGGTGTCGCACACGATATATCTGCCGGGCTCAAGGAGGATCTTCTTGATATCGGTCTCTTCAAGTATCATGCCGGTAAGGTCCGCGGCAAGTTCGTCGACGTCCATCTCCGGCTCGTTGGGGCGGTAGGGCACGCCTATCCCTCCCCCCATATCTATGAATTCGAGTTCGATCCCTTTTTCTTTTAGTTCATTGGTGAAGCGGATCAGCACTTCCATCGCGTCCATGAAAGGTTCGCTGGATCGGCCCCCCGAACCGATATGGACATGGATGCCCCTCGGATCGAAACCCAGTTCCTTCGCGCGAAGATATGTTTTGATAACATCCTTCTCGGGGATCCCGAACTTCGACCCGGTCGAACCTGTTACGACCTTCGCATTGTGCCCCGAGCCGACGCCGGGAGTGATCCTGAACGATATGGGGAGAGCCTTATTGCCGTCACTCAGCTTACTGAGCCTTTCGAGCTCGGACACAGAGTCAACGTTGATCATCACGCCCAGGCCGGCAACCGCGCTCAGCTCCTTATTGCTCACGTTGTTGCCGGTGTAGATTATCCGGTCGGGAGCGAAACCCGCTTTCAAGCAGGTCATGACCTCTCCCAGCGAGACGGCGTCTATGCAGGAGCCCTCTTGTTCCAGTATCTTCAATATTGTAAGGTTCGTGTTCGCTTTGCACGCATAGTGGACCTTTGTCTCCATGTGTTTCGAGAACGCGTTGTGAACGTTGCGGTAGTTCTCCCTGAGCCTCTTCTCATCGGTGACATACACGGGGGTCCCGAACTCGTCGGCGATGTCCGTGACCTTCATGCCGCCGAAGAGCATCACGCCGTCCCTGTTCTCATAATCCCTCAAATTACCCGCCCCTCACATATTTGCTGTGAAGTATCTTAACGACATCTGTCACTCTCGCCATCGGGACGACGAAGTTCAGCGAGACGTCGGAAGCGCCCTCGGAGATCATCTCCACATTGGCCCTCGCCTCCTTGACGGCGGTGAATATCTCCGCCGACACTCCGCACTTCGAGAGAAGGTTGTCCCCGACGGCGCATACCAAGGCCACATCGTTCTTTACCTCTATCCGGTCTATGTCCTCTGGACCCAGCGTGTTCAGTCTTGAGAGTATGGACTTCACGTCGTTACTGTGTACGAGGAAGGCCACCGTGGATAACGAAGTGGATATCGAGTAGATCACGACCTCGTTCTCGGCTATCTTCTCAATGATGCGGGCCACCATATCCGGATAGAAGGCGATCTCCGCGGAGTTGATCGCTATTATGGAAAGATCGGTCTTGAGCGCAACGCTTCTGAGCATATCGTCCCTCGGCTTCCTGAGGTGGTGAATAATTGTCCCAGGCTCCTCAGGCTTGAAGGAGTTCCTTACTTTGAGAGGTATGTGTTTGATCCTTACCGGCTCTATTGTTCTGGGATGAAGGACCTTCGCTCCGA
This sequence comes from Candidatus Methanoplasma sp., assembly GCA_031274665.1. GTDB lineage: Archaea > Thermoplasmatota > Thermoplasmata > Methanomassiliicoccales > Methanomethylophilaceae > Methanoplasma. The sequence continues at coordinate 6,572 of JAISPV010000043.1, forward strand.
AGTATGCGAGCTCCGCCGCTTCGCTGAAGTTCATCTCGTCTATCTTAACGGCATCCGGTATAATGCGGGGATCTGCCGACATGAAACCGTCGACATCCGTCCATATTTCCAGGAGGTCCGCGTTCATCGCATTCGCCACCACCGCCGCGGAATAATCGCTGCCGCCTCTTCCGAAGGTGAGCGGCAGACCGTCGCTCTTTACACCGTAGAACCCAGTGATCACCGGTATCACCCCGTCATCGACGTAGGGTTTGACCTTAATGGTCATCATCGATTCGGTCTTCTTCAGATCGGCGCTTCCCGAAAGAGGTCTCCCTTCCGCGTATATCCCGCAGTCCTCTGAGGTGAGCGCGACGGACCTGGCACCGGCCTCCCTCAGCGCGTGGCATAGGATCAGGGAGGAGAACCGCTCTCCTTGAGATGAAATGTTATCTATGTAGTACGGGCCTTCCGAGGCGGCCCGGTCCTCAAGGATCTCCCGGAACTTTTCCATCCTGATATCGAAATCCTTTCTGAACTTGCCCATTTGTTCGGCGCCGAGCAGCTGGCCGGCCGCATCGATGTGCATCTGTTCGAACTTTTTGACGAGGTCCGTCTTGCCGTCGGGAAGGCTCTCGGCGCCCTTCACGAGGAAATTGGTGATGCCCGACATCGCCGATACGACGACGATCTTCTTCCCCTCTTCGTTCAATATTATCTTTACTACCCTTTGCAAGGCTTCGGGGGATCCGACGCTGGTCCCTCCGAATTTCATGACTGTGATCATAGACCAAGGACCTCGTTCAGGTCATGGACCTTTCCGTCCTTCTTTCCGTTTACCCATCTGATGGATTCTATGAAACCCCTTGCGAGCGCATCTCTCGAGCCCATGCTGTGTTTCAATTCTATCCTCTCTCCGCTGCCCGCGAATATGACGGTATGGTCGCCGACAATATCGCCGCCTCGTATCGAATGCACCCCGATCTCTCTCTTTCTTGCTCCGGTTATGCCTTCGCGGCCGTATGTGACATCTTCGATGCCGGTGACCTTCATCATCCGCTTCACGGCGACCATCGCCGTGCCGGACGGGGCGTCTATCTTTTGGTTGTGATGTGCCTCTATGACCTCTATGTCGTAACCGTTCAACGACGCCGCGAGTACCTCGCACATCTTCCAGAACACGTTGACGCCGACAGCGAAGTTCGCCGAGTGGACGGCGGACGTATTGTTCTTGGCGATCTCGTCCCTCATGCGATTTATCACATCGGCAGGTATCCCTGTCGTGCCGAGGACGATGTTCACCCCCTTCGCCGGTATCTTGGTGATGATGTTCGCGGCGGCCTGCGGCGCCGTGATGTCTACGTAGACGTCAGCATTCTCCAGCACCTCATCGAGGCTGTCCTGCCCTTTCGCGATGACCCCCGGGTATATCTCTTTCCCGAACATCTCCTCCGTCGGCAGGATCATAGCGCCCACCAGTCTCATGTCGTTGCTTTTCTGTATCATATCACAGATCGTTCGTCCCATCTTGCCGGAGGCGCCCCCCATTGCTACATTTATCATTTTCTCACAACCCAATGTTCCTCAGCACGCCGTCAACGGTCGTGCGGTTCTTCTCAGTAAGTTCGGTCAGCGGCAGTCTCGGTATCCCGTTACCGTACCCGAGCCTGCCCATGACGTACTTGATCGGTATGGGATTGGTCTCGACGAACAGCACCTCGAACACCGGGGCAAGCTCGGCGATCAGTTTGTCCGCCGAGACGTTGTCGCCGTCAAGGAGCGCACGGACGAGCCCCGACATCTTTCCCGGAAGGCAGTTCGCCGTCACAGAGATGACCCCGTCGCCGCCGTTCCGTATAAGTGCCGGTGTAAGCGCGTCATCGCCGCTCAGAACTTCGAATCCCTTCGGCCTTCTGTTGATGATATCTTTTATTTGGTCAAGGTTGCCGCTTGCCTCCTTCACTGCGCATATCCCGTCGATCTCGGCCATTCTGAGCATGGTCTCGGCGGTTATGTTCGAAGCCGTCCTTCCGGGTATGTTGTATACAACGACGGGGATATTGACGGATTCGGCGATCGCCTTGAAGTGCCGGTATATCCCTTCCTGCGTCGGCTTCACGTAGTAAGGCGAGATAGAAAGCAATCCGTCCACGCCGAGGTCCTCCGCGCGCTTGCTGAGCATCACGGCCTCCGATGTGGAGTTGCTGCCTGCGCCGGCCATGACCTTAGCCTTCTTCACGTGGTCCACCACCACCTCTATCACTCTGATGTGCTCCTCGTGACTCAGCATCGCCGACTCTCCGGTGGAGCCGCACGGGACTATCGTGCTGATGCCGTTCTCCTCTTGGAATTCCACAAGCCTTCTGAGACTTCCCTCATCGACCTTGTTGTCTTTTGTGAATGGTGTTACAATTGCGGTTGATGTACCTCTGAACATCTCAGTCCTCTCCGTAATGTTCTTTCAGTATGAGTCTGGTACGGGTACTGAGAATATTGTCGTATCTTCTTACTCTCTCGATGATATCGTTAAGGTTCTGAGACGTCTCAACATCCACCAAAGCGATGATGTCCTGGTCGCCTGTGACCTCGAACACCTCGGTCACGCCCTCATAGCTCGCGAGCTCTTTCGCTATCACCTCGCTGTCGGTGTTCACATCTATCCTTATCTCCACAAGCGCCTTGACGTTCTTGGAGCTGGTCTTGATCGTGAATCCACGTATTATACCCTCCTCGGTCATCCTGTGGACCCTGCTCCTCACCGTCCCCTCGGATACACCCAGCTGATTGGCTATCTCTACGAATGGGCGGCGGGAATCCTTCTTCATGATCTCCAGTATCCGCTTGTCAAGGTTGTCTATCATCAAAATTCCTCTTTTTGCTTGATTTCGTAAATCTGTTGCGCATAAGTCTAACTATAATATAAAAATTGTTATGTCGTCCATAGCGGATCAACGAAAAACATCGTTGTACGGAAAAGAGATCAATCGTCCGGACCCTTTTGCAGGTCATCTCTGCGGACCACGTCGAGATGGACGTCCATCTGCGGGAACGGTATGGTGATCCCGTTCTTCTTGAAGGATCTGAATATCGCTTCCCTCAGTTCCCCGGTTATCCTTCCGCTGTCATTGAAGTCGTAGACGTAGCTTGTGAGTCTAAGCTCTATGCTTGAGTCAAGGAACGCGGTCACTCTGGTCGAGGGGAGGTCCACCGAACTGTTGGTTATTATGTTGGGGTGTTCCATCGCCGCTTCTTTCATAAGGCTCCTTGCAAGGTCGATATCGTTGTCGTACGCAATTTTCACTTGCAGGGTGACCTTGTAGATGAGGCCGTCGCCGGTCATGTTCACTATCATGGACGAGGACACGGCATTGTTCGGCATGATCACGGTCTCTTCGTTATCCCAATTCTCGAACACTGTGTTCATTATGTTCACATTGGATACTTTGTAGATGGTGTTGCTGTCGCCTATCTTCACGAGATCGCCGGATTTGAATGGGTGTGTAAGCAGAAGGACCATGCCGCTGAAGAACTGGTTCAGTATGTTCTGTGCCCCCAGTGTTATCCCCAGGCTGACTATTCCCGCACTCGTTATTATTGCCGTCAGGTCGAATCCCCAGGTCGACATGATGGACGCTACCGCCGTCACCGAGATCACCAATTTCCCCAGCAGGCGCAGCAGCGGCTCGACGTCCACGTCCCGCTGATCGATGCGCTTATTCTGGGATATCTTGGATACCGTACGCTGAACGAACACGAGATAGACCATCCAGGCGAGTACCGCCCCCAGCAGGATATAGAGGAGATCGAACACGGTCTCCGCCGCGCCGACGATCTCCGTGGGCGCGCCGTATACCCGTAAGGCTTTGTCGAACGCGAACAGTATCAGTACAAGCGGGATGGAGATCCTCAGTCCGCGCTTGAGCTTCCGGCTCTCCTCTTTGTGGTTGATCTCGAACTTGCGGAAGAAAAGAGGCATGATCACGATCATCGCCAGAATGCCGATGATGACCCAGAGTGCGAAAGTTATCGCCGCCGTTGTCAGAGGGCCGTCGAATGGCGCCGGAAGGGGGTTGTCGAACACTTCCAGTATTTTGTTGTAGGAGTTACCGGACGACAGCGGCGACAGTACGACCAGGCCCAACGATACAGGGTCCGTCGTAACGGCAGCGGAATTCTCCTGCAGAGGCTTCACGGTCAGAGTGATGCCGATGTTATACGTGCCGGACGCCACATATTTCCCCACGCTGACGGTGATGTTGATGGAGCGATGTTCCTGCCCCTCCAGGACGAAATCCTTATCATTTTTGTCGATGGTGAAGGCCAGGTCCGTTTCAGCGGCGAACCCTATCGATACCATCCGGTGGTTGTCGATCTTGTTCACGGAATAACTCAGGGTGTTGACGGCCTCGACCTTGAAACTGTCGGAAGAACCGGCGCTGATCTCGAGGTTTGTGTCGTACAAGACCAGTACCACATCCCCGCCGGCGGCGTCGGAGTCCGAGGCTGCCGCAGGAAGGAGTAACAGCACTGACACTGCCAGAATGACCAAGGATAAGGCTGGGACTTTCGCCGGTCTCATGGCCACTAACAGTTTCTAAAAGAATAAAATAATATCTATTGGACGTGTTGAAGATATCGGATGTGTTGAAGGGACGTGGAGACGGAGGAGCTGCTTTGGGCATCGGTGTTCGCCATAACGATGGCCGTACTGGTATCCGCGAGCGTGAGCGATTGGAAAAGAAGAGAGGTCTCCGATATACACTGGATAGTGCTGGGCACGATCGGACTGATCGTGATCTTTTCCAACTCCGTCTACCTGACCGGTTTCAGATGGGAGTACGTACTCCTTGTGGCGGGTGCGGCGATGATCCTTCTGGACATCTTGTGGGACAGGAAATTCAACATGTTCCTATTCTATCTGCCTATGGCCCTGCTCTT
>JAISPV010000106.1 GCA_031274665.1 Candidatus Methanoplasma sp.
GGATTCGATCTAAAAAAACAGAATTATGAGAAGCTGATATCTTACTTTGAGAAAGGCCCCTACAATTATGCGGCGGGGCTTGATTACGTCGGCGGGGTAGAGTACGGATCGAGCGAGTGCTTTTGGTTCATGCACAGAATGTCCGAAATAATAAACGCCGTACTTCAGACAGATATCGAGATACAAGAGTTCAGCGAGTACAATTTAGAGATGGCAAACAACGAGGCAACGAGAATGCTCGACGGATTTCCGCTCAGTTACATCCTGATCGGAAAAAAGCGGCATCGCTGACAACCGTTTAGTATCGCCGGCACTCACATCTTGCGCTGACTTTGGTACAGCGAATTGGTCTGGAAGACAGGTTCGCAGGTGATGTTCAGCCCGAGCCTTTTGAGGATCGAATCGTCGACGGACGACAGTATCACGGAAGAATGCATCTCACATCCCCTGAGCTTGGGAAGCTTGTCAAGTGCGGCCATTGCCGTCGGGTCGGTCTGTGCGGACATAGACAGCGCGATCAGCATCTCATCCACGTGGAGTTTCGTGTTCTTGAAGCCCAGATTCTCGGTCTTGAGTTTCTGGATGGGCTCCAATATACTCGGGGATATCAGCAGTATGCTGTCATCAAGACCCGCGACGGTCTTGACGGCGTTAAGGATGACCGCCGAACTGGCACCCAGCAGCGCAGAGGTCTTTCCGGTTATTATCGTGCCGTCCTCCAGCTCTATCCCGGATACAGGAACATCAAGGGTCGCCGCTCTTTTCGTCACCGCAGGGATGACCTTCCGTTCGTTCGGATCGATATCGGCATTCTTCATCAGAAGTTCCATCCTCGCTACCATCTCGTCGGATGCCGTGCCTTGTTTTTTGTCTTTCAAAAGACTGTAGTAGCGCCTTATCACTTCGAACCTTGAGGCTTTTGAGACAACATCATCATCGGTAATGCAGCATCCAGCCATATTGACGCTCATGTCGGTCGGCGATCTGTAGGGTGATTCTCCGAGTATCTTTTCCAGCATCGAGTTCAAAATGGGGAATATCTCTATGTCTCTGTTGTAATTGACCGCCATCTTACCATACGCTTCGAGATGGAAAGGATCGATCATGTTCACATCGCCGAGGTCGATCGTCGCCGCTTCATACGCAAGGTTGATCGGGTGTACTATGGGAAGATTCCATATGGGAAAAGTTTCGAATTTAGCATACCCGGCGGAAACGCCTTTCTTGTTCTCATGGTAAAGCTGCGAGAGGCATGTGGCCATCTTGCCGCTTCCCGGGCCGGGAGCCGTGACGATAATGAGCGGTCTGCTGGTCTTGACAAAATCATTCTTTCCGTATCCGTTATCGCTGACGATGTTCTCGACATCCAGAGGATATCTCTCTATCGGATAGTGTTTGTACACCTTTATTCCCAAGGCCTTCAGCCTCTTTTCGAATATGACGGCGGCCGGCTGTTTAGTATAATGGGTCATCACCAGGCTCTCGACGAACATCCCCCTTTCTCTGAAGGAATCTATCAGCCTCAGGGCTTCCATGTCATACGATATCCCCAGATCCCCCCTCATCTTATTTTTCGCGAGGTCATCCGCGTTCACGACGATGATCGCTTCGACGGAGTCCTTCATATGCATGAGCATCTCGATCTTGCTGTCGGGTTTGAAGCCCGGAAGTACTCTGGACGCATGGTTGTCATCGAAAAGTTTCCCGCCGAATTCAAGATACAGTTTCCCGCCGAACTTATCGACCCTCTTCCTGATGTGCTCGGACTGCACCATGACGTACTTCTCGCTGTCAAAACCTATCCGCATGTTAACAGAAATAAGGGATAATCTTCATTTCTAAAAAGTTATCTCCGCGAAGCCGTCCGCACTCAGGTTTTTTAGGCTTTCGGGAAAGCGTCAACAAGCCCTTTGCATAGTTTTTTATTTCAAGTTCGATGGGAACACCCCATTGCCGAGATGCTTCTATTCAACAAGTATATATTACAATGTGAGATTAGCAACAACGAAACAGAGGTGTCTGCGTCAAAGTCGCAGGCGGTTTGGATTCAGATCAGTGATGTATAATGATCTCAAAGTTCACAGATTTAGGGATATCGGACGATATCGCAAGAGCATTGGATGACATGGGATGGGAGGAACCCACACCCATACAGACGGAAGCGGTCCCGCCGGGCCTGGAAGGCATTGACATGTTCGCCCAGGCGCAGACAGGGACAGGGAAGACGGGAGTGTTCGGTTCAATAATACTTCAGAGGACGGAACCGAAACAGAAGCTTCCTGCCGCGATCATACTTGTTCCGACAAGGGAGCTTGCGAACCAAGTGGCGGACCAGCTCGCAATGATCGCCAAGTATACCGGGCACGAGAGCGTCCCCATTTACGGCGGGGCGAGTATAGAAGGGCAGATAAAAAGACTCGAGAAAGGCGCGGACATAATAGCCGGAACTCCCGGAAGAGTGAAGGATATGATCAACAGAGGCGTCCTCAACCTTACCAAAATAGAGATAATGGTCCTCGACGAGGCGGACAGGATGCTTGACATGGGTTTCATCGAGGACATCGAGTTCATTCTTTCGGCGATGCCCAAGAGCAGGCAGACGATGCTTTTCTCGGCCACCATGCCGGAGGACATCAAACGCCTGGCAGGCGACTACATGAACAGGCCGAAGGAGATCAGCGTATCTCAGGACGAAATGGTCCTCGACCTCACCAAACAGTATTATATCTCGGTGGGAAGAAGGAACAAATCATGGGCGCTCACAAGGATACTCGACATAGACAAACCGAAGGCGATAATATTCTGTCAGACGAAGAAAATGGTGGACATCCTCGACGAAAGGCTTACCGAGCTTGACTATACGGTGAAGGCCATCCACGGAGACATGCCGCAACCCAAGAGGGAAAAAGTGCTCAAAGACTTCAGGGAAGATAAGATCCAGATACTCATCGCGACGGATGTCGCGGCAAGGGGGCTGGACATAGATGACATTTCCTACGTGATAAACTACGACATGCCGGAAGAGGTCGATACAT
>JAISPV010000005.1 GCA_031274665.1 Candidatus Methanoplasma sp.
CGGTGCCGCTTTCACAATGGAAGTGTTCTTTATCGTTGCCGTCGTCTTGAGATCGGTCTTCGAAACGGGATCACTTTTTTGACATGGCGAAAATGGACGACATCTCGCTGATCGTCGAAACGCTTCCTCTTTTTATCAGATAGTATTCCCGCACGGCCGCGAACCCGCACTGTTTGCATGACGGCGTGTTCTGCATCGGGCAGCCGTCGAAATGCGACCCGTCCGGGACGATGAAGACCGTGACATGATACGGGCATTTCTTGCTCCAATCCTCTTCCGCCAAAAGTTCGAGGCCGCGTTTCGAGTTCAGCACGGGGTATCCCTTCTTTTTGAGTTCCCTAATCTTTTCTATGGCCGCTTTCTTCTCTTCGTGTGTAAGCGCTATGTCGTAGGGAGGGGGTGTGATGAAATTGAATATCACGCCGGCCAGTTTCTTGTTGTCTCTGACGGTGCTTGCCACCTCTTCAATGTGATCGATATTGTCTTTCTGAAGCACCATGTTCGCATATATCGAACCGCTGAAATCTGTTGCGGAGATGTTCTCCATGAGTTTGTCGAACACGCCTTCCCCTCTGATCAGATCATTTATCTCTCTGGGGCCGTCCAAGCTGACGGAGATGACATCCGATCCGGTGAAGAACTTGGTCGTACCGTTCGTGGTGTATCCGACGTTCTTGTATCCGATATCCTTCGCCGCTTTGATGAGGTCACCGAAATCCTTTCCTCTGTCGGACCACATGGTAGGCTCGCCGCCTTCAAAATAGGCTATCCTGGCACCTCTCCCGAATTGATACTTCAGATCGTCCGTTATCTCTTCGTACGACAGTTTGCTTTTTCCCATGCCCTCGATGCCGCTGCTGTGTATGCTGCAATGCTTGCATCTGAGGTTGCATTCGTAATGTATTATGAGTGTGTTCACAAGCGGGGCCTTGCTTCCGAATAAGGATCCGATCCACCACTTCCCATAACCGAGCATATCGCCGACTGCCATATTCGTCATATCCTCCACACTGTATAAATGGGATTCGTATACCGCGGGCGAGCTGTCTGACTGCGCCGCGGATATCTTTTCGGGAACAAAAAAGTGAGCCGGGGCTCACTTTTTCTCGAGTTCGCTGTTGTAAAACGCGGATATCGCTTTGTACAACAGATACACATCCGTCTTCGATGTTATTTCGAACGGCGAGTGCATTGACAGCACCGGTACTCCCATATCTACGGTGTCGAGGTTGTGGAGAGAGATCTCCGATGCGATCGTGCCTCCGCCGCCGATGTCGACCTTACCAAGCTCCCCCACCTGCCACGGGATCTCCGCCTCATCCAAGATATTCCTGAGGAAGCCCATCGTCTCCGCGGAAGCATCGTTGGTGGAGTATTTCCCTCTGCTTCCAGTGTACTTCGAGACCACCGGTCCGCGGTTCAGGAATGAGCAGTTATTCCTCTCGAACACATCTCCGAATGCGGGATCGATCGCCGCATTGACATCGCACGACAGACATACCGATCTCTTGAGCACATGGCGCACCTGAAGTCCGTAAGCGGAAACGAGGTCCTCCAGAAAATCCCTGAAAAAGAACGACCTCATTCCGGTGTTCCCGTCCGAACCTGTTTCTTCTTTATCGGCAAAAACGGTAACGGTGGTGAACTCCGGGGTCTTGCATTCGATCTCCGCCATGAAATTGGTGAAAGCGCAGGCGCTGTCGTCCTGCCCGTAAGCTCCCACCATCGATCGGTCAAGCCCGACGTCGATCGGTTTGAACGCGGGGACCGCACACAGTTCCGCGGTCAGGAAATCCTTCTCCGTGATGTTGTATTTTTCAAAGAGCATATTCATTATGTTCAGTTTCACTTTGCCCGATACTTTCTCATCCTTGAACGGCCAGCATCCGACGAGTATGTTCAGCTGTTCTCCTTCGATGATCTCCGGTGCAGGTTTCTTCATCTGATTCATCGCCAGATGAGGCAGCAGGTCGGTGACGCAGAACACGGGGTCACCTTCTTCCTCTCCTATGTTCACCTTCACAGTCTTCCCGTTCATGAGCGAGACGACGCCGTGCAGGGACAGGGGGATGGCAGCCCATTGGTACTTCTTGATCCCCCCGTAATAGTGGGTCTTGAGGTATGCCATATCGGTATCTTCAAAGAGCGGGTTGGGCTTAAGATCAAGTCTGGGACTGTCGGTATGGCTGACGCCGATCCTCAGGCCGTCCGATATAGGCCTCTTTCCGATCGTCACCATTACGAGGGCCTTGCCGCGGTTGTCCATGTAGAATTTGTTTCCCGGGGAGTACTTTTTTCCCAGCTGGAATTCCTTGTAGCCGTTCTTCTTAAGGATGGGGATCGCGAAATCGACGATCTCCCTTTCTGTCTTATTGCACAGGAATTTCTTGTATTCTTCACAGAACCCCAATGCTTTCTCCAGAAGGGATCCGTCCGCTTCACCGAGATTCTTGGATCTCATCAGAAGCTTTTCTTCTAATTTCTGTCCCTCGCTCTTTTTTTCTGCCATACTACCATTATCCCTCGCTGATTACTTGATTCTTGTGTAGAAAACATCTCAATTCAGCCGAGACGCCAGTCTCGATGTGTTCAGCGTCCTTATCGAGTTCAATATCGCGATGACCGCGACGCCCACATCGGCAAAGACCGCCTCCACCAGCGTGATGTAGCCGAACGCTCCGAGCGCAAGGAACAATGCTTTGACGCTCAGCGCGAAGACGATGTTCTCTATCGCGACGGACCGGGTCTTCTTCGCTATCATGATGGCCGCGGGGACCTTCGAAGGCATATCGTCCATTATCACTATGTCGGCGGCCTCGACCGCCGCATGGGACCCCATGGCGCCCATCGCGATGCCCACATCCGAACGTGCCAGAGACGGAGCGTCGTTGATACCGTCGCCGACGAAAGCGACGGACCTCCCCTCCGACAGCAGCCGCTCGACCATCCCTATCTTATCCGGCGGAAGGAGGTCCGTGTAGACGGCATCTATTCCGAGAGATACCGCCACATGCTCGCCGACAGCTTTAACATCGCCCGTGAGCATCGCAACATCCTTTATCCCGGCTTCCTTCAGCATCGATACTGCGGATCTCGAATCCGGTCTGACGCGGTCGACTAT
>JAISPV010000018.1 GCA_031274665.1 Candidatus Methanoplasma sp.
GGATTCCGGCGCCGCAATGAAAAAGTTCAGGGAGATAGTCGCAGCCCAGAAAGGGAACTACGACATAAAGTCAAGCGATCTTGTTCCCGGAGAGTTCAAGGCAGAGATAGCGTCCGTCAAATCAGGGTATGTGCACACGATATCCAACAAGGACCTGGTGTCGATCGCAAAGGCCGCGGGCGCCCCCTCCGACAAAGGTGCCGGCCTGCTGCTGCTCAAGAAGAAAGGCCAGAGGGTCGAGAAAGGAGAGGCCCTGTTCGAGATATACGGCGACAACAAGGCCAAAGTGGACCGCGCCAGAGAACTTGCCGCTAAGTACAAGCCCTTTGAGATAGAGGGGATGCTCCTGAAGAGGATCGCGGCCCCCAGGACCAGGTAAGATGCGGGCGCTGTGCGTGACCGTTGATCTGGACAGGGACGTCAATATTCCGATCCCCGGCAGCAATGCGGCAGGATCGGCGGACAGAGGGAACGGTACCGCACCAAGATTCTCTTCGTCGGAGAGGGGGCTCTCCCTGCTGGCGGATCTGTTCGACGAGCTCTCGATCAAAGCGACGTTCTTCGCGGAGGCCGCGACCCTGAGGAGGACGGATGCCGGGAAGCTGTCCGGCCACGAGGTGGGCGTTCACGGAGTGGACCACGAGGACTTCACGCTGATCAAAGGAGCAGATGAGAAGAGGGCGATCCTGAGGGAGGCTGTCGACACCGTGAAGGATGCGGTGGGCAAACCGCCGGGCTGCTTCAGGTCGCCGTACATGAAGGCAGACCAAGAGACGATCGACATGCTCCCTGAGTTCGGCATACGCATCGATTCGTCCCGCCACACCGAGATGGCAAGTTCCCTCATACCGAAATATACGGACAGCCGCGTATTGGACATACCCGTCCCGGAGGGCAGGGATGCCGGCGGAAAGAAGATCTCGGCTTATCTTTGGCCGATGCACGAATCGAAAAGAGGACCGGAAGACTATCTAAGGATGGCTTCGGTGATGGAAGAGGGCGCATTTGTGATAGCGACACACACCTGGCACATGGTCGAATCGAGGGAAAGGGGATTGATGTCGAAGGATGAGGCGGAGCGCAATGCCGACAACGTAAGGAAAGTGCTGGAAGGTATAATGGACATGGACATGAGACCGTCGACCATGACCGATGTCAGAAAAGAGTTAGCGGACGAAAGGCGGACCGCGCCGCTCGGAGGCAAAGTGATCGGTCATCGCGACCCCGTCACGGGCAAGATCGAGTTATTTGATGACAACAAAAAGAAGGGTTGAACGGCGGCGGTCTCGCTAATATAATATAATAGAGTAAACTTTCAATGAATGGTGAAATTTTGTCCGAGCTGATACTGGGGAAGACCATTTCCGAAAGCATATATACGGAACTTAAAGAGAGGATAAGTTCTCTTAAGTCCAAAGGTACGACGCCTGGCCTGGCCGTAGTACTCGTTGGGACCGACCCGGCATCCGAGGTCTATGTCAGGATGAAAGGAAAGAAATGCGAAGAGCTTGGCATGCACTCGGTCACGATAACGCTCCCGGAGAACACAACCCAGGAAGAGCTGTTGAAAAAGGTCGGCGAACTGAATAATGACAAAAGCATACACGGATTCCTGGTCCAGCTGCCGCTTCCCTCTCAAATAGATGAGAAGACAGTGATCAATGCGATAGACCCGAAGAAGGATGTGGACTGTTTCCACCCGACGAACGTCGGAAAGATGCTCATCGGGGAACCGGAATTCCTTCCCGCTACGCCTGCGGGGGTCCAGCAGATGCTGGTAAGGTCCGGCGTGGACACTAAAGGAAAGCACGTCGTCGTGGTAGGAAGGAGCAACATCGTCGGAAAGCCCATGGCGGCGATGATGATGCAGAAGGGCAACGGAGCGGATTCCACGGTCACGGTCGTGCATTCAAGGACAAAGGACCTTCCGGGAATGACAAGACAGGCCGATATACTGATAGTAGCGATGGGCAAACCCAATTTCGTTACTGCGGACATGGTAAAGGACGGTGCGGTCGTGATCGATGTAGGCACGAACAAAGTGGACGATCCCGCATCTCCGAAAGGGTCAAGATTGGTGGGCGATGTGGACTTCGAGAAGGTCAAGGAGAAAGCATCAGCGATATCCCCGGTGCCGGGGGGCGTAGGGCCGATGACGATATCCATGCTCATGGCCAACACGGTAGCGGCCGCCGAGAGGGCAGCAAGGTGATCTAATGATGAGAGAATGCGAAGACCACGGTTATTACCGCGAGGAATATTGTCCCATCTGCGGAGAGGAAGGCAAGTTCCTGATGAGCGACTATGAAGTAGAAAGGATCGGCAGGACGATGGCCGGCATACTCAGACACGGGAAGTTCGATCTGGAGATGGATGAGCAGGGATTCGTCGACATGAGGGACATCGTTGCCGTCATGAAAGCACACAACCCGAAGATGAAATGGCTGAGGACGCACCACATCGAGGCAATGGTCGAGACCGACCCCAAAGGAAGATACCAGATATCCGGGGCCGATGTTAGGGCGACCTACGGTCACACGATCGAGTTGAGTCTCAGGCTCCCCGTCGATGACATTCCGGAGATCCTTTTCTATCCGACGACGGAAGAGGAGTGCGGGATAATCCTCGAGGACGGACTTTTTCCGTCAGACAGAGCAATGGTGCATCTCTCCCGAACATACAAGGATGCGGTAAAGGCCGGCTCGGTAAGAACAGACGATCCGGTGATCCTCGCGATCAACACAGTAGGCTGCATTGACGCGGGAATAGAGATAGGCAAGGCCGCAAAGACCATCTATTTATGTGATCAGGTCCCGTCCGAGTTCCTGCGTGTCGCGGATGCCGCCGAGTGGGAAGAAGAAGACGGGGAAGAAGAAGACCTCGAAGAAGAGGACTGATCATGGTATACATCCTCCGACCTGACGAGGTCAGGGAAAGATACGGCAAGCTGTTCTGCAAAGGGTTCCTCACGATGGTGGACGAAGAGAGAGGGATCGCGCAGGTCGTCGAGAAGTGCACATCAAAAGGCCCGGGAGAATGGGATGTCGTGAACCGCAAAAGGGCGGGAGGAATTATCAAAGAGATAAAGATGGACGGCCAGACGCTGATAATGGACACCTGGATCGGCGAGGGGGAACTCAAGTTCGGCCCGGTGTCCGGGCATGTCGGAGGCCAGGGACTGATCGCTCTGAAGGTCGAGGGTGACAGGGTCAGGACGACATGGTACGGCATAGCCGGGGCGACCGTGGGGATAGGCGCCTGCATGGCGCAGTGCCCTGACGTGATCCAGACCGAATATCCGGATGATTTCAAGATAGGAGGGGCCCATGTGGCGCACGTCGACATCATCACGCCGAAGAAGGTCAGGGTCATTGTAGGCGTGGACGATACTGACACAAAAGAGAGGGGCGCATCCTGGGTCGCGGCGCTGAAGATGGGAAGCAACAGCCCCATCGGCAACTTCATCGATCACAAAATAATACAATTGAATCCCAAGGTCCCCGCCAAGACAACGAACTGCTGCTCGACCGCAGTGTCCTTCGCAGTAAAAGAGGAGGAGATACCCGCACTGATAGAATACTGCAGGGACTTCCTCAAGAAAGAATCGTTCTCGGAGGATTCGGTGATGACAGTATACAAGGGTCTGAGCGTACCCTCCTCCCTCAGAGAATACGGGCAGCGGGCGAAGACAGAGATAATCACGGAGGACAACGCCATCAGAGTGGCGGAAGAGAACGGAGTACAGATAATATGCTTAACAGGCACCCGGGGTGTGATCGGCGCCGTTGCGGCCATAGGATGCTTCGACATGGGAGGCGAGGCCGCAGGGGTACCCGAGGATTTCATGTGATCGTATGAGATTCCCTCGGATACTTTCGAAGACAGCGTACTCGAGATACAAGAGGGAACTGGTCAAAGAGGTACTCAAGGGACCGATCCCGAAACATATTGCCATAATAATGGACGGCAACAGAAGATATGCGGCCGAGATACTGGAAAGCGACAGCAAAGAAGGCCACCGCAAAGGCGAGGAAAAGATCGAGGAGATGCTGTGGTGGTGCCTGGAACTGAATATACCTCATGTGACCGTTTATGCCTTCTCGACAGAGAACTTCAAAAGGGACAAGGAAGAGATCGATTTCATCATGAAACTGTCAGAGACGGCACTGTACAGGATGGCAGACAACAAGAAGGTCCATGAGAACAAAGTGAGGATAAGGGTGTTCGGGAACCATACCATTCTTCCGGACAGTGTGAAAGAGGCCATAAAATATGCGGACGAAAGGACGTCGTCCTATTCGGACTTTAATTTCCACGTCGCGATGGCATACGGGAGCAGAGAGGAGATAATCAGCGCCGTCAAAGACATCGCGACAAAGGTCGCGAACGGAGAACTGAGAGTGGCCGACATCTCGGAAAAGATATTCTCGGACCACCTCTACACCTCAGACATACCAGACCCCGATCTCATTCTCAGGACATCGGGGGAGGTCAGGATATCCAACTTCCTTCTCTGGCAGCTGGCGTATTCGGAACTGTACTTCACGGATGTATACTGGCCCGGATTCAGGTACATAGATTTTCTCAGGGCAATAAGGTCGTACCAGCAGCGCGTAAGACGCTACGGTGAATGAGATGGCCGGTTCGGACGTGATCTTCCTGCACGCACCGAGCGTGTATGATTTCAGAAAAAAGCCGATGTTCTATGGACCGGTAAGCGACGTCATACCTTCTTCGCCGGTCTTCGAGATGTATCCGATAGGTTTCATGACGATTGCCTCACATCTGGAAGCTGCCGGATTCAGGACTAGGATAGTGAATCTTGCTGTAGAGATGCTTCATGACGACAAATTCGACGCAGAGAGGAGGATCAGGTCGCTGAAAGCGGATGTCTTTGCCATCGACCTCCATTGGATGCCGCATGTGCACGGAGCGACAGAAATAGCGGCGCTGGTGAAAAAACATCATCCCGATTCGAAAGTGGAGTTCGGAGGTTACACAGCATCATACTTCTGGGAAGAGCTGATCAAAAGACCGGAGACAGATATGGTCATGAGAGGGGACACCACGGAGGAACCGACGGTGCGTATGATGGCCGCCCTTCAGGGGGACGGGGACCTTTCGGAGGTCCCGAACCTTGTATGGAAGGACGATCAAGGAAAAGTGCACAATAACCCGGCATCCTACTCCCCGGAAAGCCTGGATGAGATAAAGTTCGACTACGGGTCGGTGATAAAGAGTACCCTCAGGCACATGGACATCAGAGGCGCCCTTCCTTGGTACGGGTGGGAAAAGCTGCCTCTGACGTCGGTGTTCACGGTTAGGGGGTGCTCCATGAACTGTGCCGAATGCGGAGGATCGATCTACGCCAACAGCAGGGTATCATGCAGGAAGGCTCCAGCATACAGAAGCCCCGAAAAACTTGCGGAAGACATGGACATGATCCAAAGCTATCTGGACACACCGATCTTCATCGTGGGCGACATCAGACAGCACAGCGAAGGTTACGCCGAAAGGTTCCTTAATGCAGTAAAAGAAAGGAAAATAAAGAACCATGTTGTGATCGAACTTTTCAACGGGGCAGGCGGCGACCATTTCTCAAAACTGGATAAGGCCTTCGAAGGCGGCTGGAGCATAGAATTCTCTCCCGATTCGTATGACGAGGGCGTAAGGAACGCGCTCGGAAAAAGATACTCTAACGGATCGATCGAGAGATCGGTGGCATCCGCTTTCGAGAACGGATGCAACAGGTTCGATCTGTTCTTCATGACCGGCCTCCCGTTCCAAACAAGGGAGTCCGCGATAGACAGCGTCAAAGCATCGAAGAAACTGTGGGGGCTGGTGGGTAAGGACGACGAACTCCTCATTTTCAACGCGCCCTTTGCGCCATTCGTCGACCCGGGCAGCAGAGTGTTCGAAGAGCCGGAAAAATGGGGGTACAGATTCTTTGCCAGAACGCTTGAGGAACACAAAAGGCTTCTGGAGAATCCTTCCTGGAAACATGTTCTCTCATATGAGACAAAATGGATGGACAGGGACATGATAGCGGAGACCACCTACGATGCCGCCATCGAACTCGCGACGATGGAATACGACTGCTCGAGGATATCCGCCTCCGTTCTGGAGCAAAGGAAAGAAAGGACGGAGACAGCCCGCCTGCTGATGCGGAAGGTGGATGAGATAATGGCTGTTCAGGACAAAGAGGAGCGGGAAAGCAGGCTGTGGGCGATAAGGGAAGAAGGCATAAGACTCATGAACTCGACCATCTGCGACAAGAAAGACCTCGATTGGAAAGCGGGGTCGATATGGAGGAACTCCCCCCGGGCGCTCACCGGGCTAGTGCGCAGTTTCCTAAGATGATCTTCTGCCCTCTAATAAGAATAGAATATTGGGGACTTCCTCATTATTCACAGCTTTCTTACCACGGCCCAGGCGGCCTCTGAACAACGGCTCCAAAGTTCTTTTTTCATCGGAAAGGTCAAGATCGTCATCGGCGGCCCGGCCCCTCTCGGATCGGAAGCGCCCTCCGAAACCATGCGGAAATGGTCTGGTACAACGCATATTTCTTCTGTCTGGCACATTTGGTCTACGCTTGTTTTTCCTGTCCATACCGTTGTGCTTTTTACAAGACATCCGGGCCTAAAAGTGAGTCCTTTACCCCCGAAAAGCCCGAGCACCTGTTTTGGTCTGCCGCAATGACCGCCGCTTCTGCGGCCTCGGCCGCCTTCCTGTCCCATGAAACCGTTCTTTACCGGCATACCGTCCGCCAACGTTACCCAAGTAAAATTTCGATTACCCATTTATAAAACAGGTAAAGCGCGCGCCTGCAAACATTATATATCAAAGAAGGCATGCGAACTTCAATGTCACTAGTTGTGTCCTACATACCATTGGTCGTCGTGGGCCTCATGGCCTTCGCCTTCGCACCTTTGGCATGGCTGTCTTCTAGGTTCATTAGGCCGAGGAAGCCTACCCAGTGGATGGAGAATACATATGAGTGCGGTTCCGAACCCATCGGGGATGCTCACGTACAGTTCAAGTTCCAGTACTATGCCTTTGCGCTTATTTTTGTGGTATTTGATCTGATCGCAACATTCCTTATGATATGGGCCGTTGCCTTTTCCGGTCTTTCGACCATGGCCACCATATGGATGCTCCTGCTTCTGGGTATAATGATCCTCGGTGTCGCATACGCCCTTAAGAAGGAGGAAAACGTATGGATATGAGCCTTTATCCCCACGCCGTTGCCATGAGCAAAGATGAGTTCATGACGTGGTCATCAGCGATGATCAACGATCTTCTCAGCGCAGGTACGAAAAAGACCGTAGACAAGCTCACCGGACCCATTTGGTCCTGGGCCATGAGGAATTCCATGCACCCTCTGCACTGGGGGCTGGCCTGCTGCGCCCTTGAGATGGCCGCCGCATCCGCGCCCAGATTCGATGCGGAGCGTTTCGGTACGATATACAGATCTTCCCCGAGGCAGACCGACATCCTTCTGGTGAACGGATGGATATCGAAGAAGATACGCCCCGATCTGAGGCGTCTGTATGAACAGATACCGAACCCTAAATGGGTAGTGGCAATGGGAGAATGCGCCATTTCCGGCGGTCCGTGGTACGACTCGTACAACACCGTCCAGGGTTTGGACCAGATCGTCCCTGTAGACATTTACATACCCGGCTGTCCCGCAAGGCCCGATGCGATGATAGACGGTTTCATGCTCCTCCAAAAGAAGATAGATGACTACATGAGAAGAGGAGTATTCATGGAGGACTAAGGATGACAGACGATATTCACAAGTCGCCCTCTCCCAAAGAGATATCCGACCTCCTTCAGCAGAAATTCCCCGGGAAGGTGGAGATCACCCGGACCGAGGAAAGGAGAGTATACGCAAAAGTGGACAGAGGAGCGGTTTTCGATGTATGCACATACATACACGACAACCTTACCTTTGAGCATGCGACCTCGATAATGGGCAACGACAGGGTGGACCGCATGGAGGTCATCTACCATCTGTCCAACTATTTCAACGGGGTCATGATAGAACTCACCGCGGAACTTCCGGCAGGCGACCTTCACGTGGGATCGGTGGCCGGAATATGGGGCGGAGCGAACTGGCACGAGAGGGAGACATACGAATTGTTCGGGATAACCTTCGACGGACACCCGAAACTGAAGAGGCTTCTTACGCCGGACACATATGAGTTCTATCCTTTCAGAAAATCATATAAACTAAGGGGGCAGGAATGATGTCAAAAGATGTCATCGACGTTAAAGCAGAGTCCTCCCCTATCCATACAGACAAGATGTGGGTCATCATGGGCCCGCAGCACCCGTTCTCCCATGGGCTGTGGACGCTCAAGGCCCAGCTCGACGGAGAGATAGTGACAGACGCAGAACCGATAATCGGTTACCTGCACAGAGGCTGGGAGAAGGAGTGCGAGAACAGGACGTATCCCAAGATCATACCGATGGCGGACCGTCTTTGTTACGCGGCATCCATGACATACACCCATCTGTACTGTATGACCGTAGAAAAGGCGCTGGGCATAGACATACCCGAGAAAGCCAAGTACATCAGGATACTGGCGGACGAGGTCTGCCGCATACAGTCGCACCTTATGTGGCTCGCGGCGGTGGGCACCGACCTGGGAAACCTTACGGTGTTCCTGTGGGCGATGAGAGAGAGGGAGTTCTTCATGGACCTCAACGTGAGGATGTGCGGCGCCAGGATGACGACGAACTTCCCCCGCATCGGAGGGGTCAGGAACGATATCGACGACGAGTACGCTATGTTCGCCGAGAGATGCATCAACCGCTTCGAGAAAGCGATGTGGGATAT
>JAISPV010000087.1 GCA_031274665.1 Candidatus Methanoplasma sp.
CGCCATAGGTATGAGAGGCAACATCTTCGGCGCGATGGGTTCCAGGCTGGGGACGTCCATGCACATGGGTACTTTCAAGATGTCCTTCAAGAAGGGCTCCGTCCTCCGGGCCAATATCGAATCGGCCATGGGACTCACTTTTCTTATTTCCCTTGCAATGGGTATTATCGGATGGGGGATCGTCGCCATCTTCGATTTCGGCGAGATACACCCTGCCAGCTTCATCTTCATATCGATGCTCGGGGGGCTGCTTGCGGGAATAGTCCTCCTCGGCATAAATCTGATCATCGCAAGAACGGGTTTCAGAAGGAACTGGGACGTCGATAATATAACGGCCCCTCTGATCGCAGCTGCCGGGGATGTGGTCACCATGCCTATGCTCTTTATCTGCGCCTGGTTCATAATAAACTGCCCGGATCAGAACATAATCAACATCCTTACATTATTGCTGATACTCGCTACGGCCGTCATCCTCATCGTCATATTCACCAGAAAGCTGATGATCGGGAGGGCCGACGAAGCGAAGAGGATAATCGCCCAATCCACCCCGATACTGCTGATGTGCCTGATGCTCGACATCGCGGCGGGAGTGATCATCGAGCACAAGACCGAGGAGCTGGTCGTACTTCCGGTCCTTATGATACTCATGCCCGCTTTCCTGAACGAGGGGAACGCTTTGTCCGGAATGCTCACTTCCAGGCTTTCCTCCATGCTCCATCTGGGTACTCTGCGAGCGAACAAACTCCCCGGCAAGAACGCACGGGAGAACTTCTTCATCAATTACATCCTGGCGGCCGTTACCTATGCATACATCGGCGTCATAGCATTCCTCGTAGCCATGGCGCTGGGCGACACCGGGGACATCAGTTTCATTAAAGTGATGGGGATCGTCATGATATCCGGCATCATCATGGCCGTGGCGGTGAGTCTGGTCTCATATTATGCCGCGGTGTCGGCGGTCAGGTTCGACCTTGACCCAGACGATCACAGCATACCCATAACGTCATCCTCCACGGACCTTGTGAGCGCCGCGGTGCTGATAACCATGATCGTACTGATCGCCTGATAAATAAGGTCGCGGATCGAACGCCTGTTCAGATCGACAGATCTTTTTCCGTACCGTCGGCGAGGTCTTTGAAGTATGCGACACCTTCTTCCGGGCCCCTGGCGATCATGATGTCTCCCGCCTCCATCTTCGTGTTCCTGCCCGGGCCGAAGATGTATTCTCTGTCCCTCTTTATCGCAATGACGAACATCCCGCACTGGGTGCTGAGACGCGTCTCCTGGAACGTCTTTCCGCTGAGGACCGATCCTTCTTCGATCTTCGCCAGGCTTATTGTCGTCTCTGACTCTTTTATTGACAACGCCAGGACCGGATGCTTGCCGAGCCCTCTGAGGACCACGTCCGCGATCGACTTGGCGGCCTCCGCTATCGACATGATCGATGCCTGAAGTCTGATCGCCACTACTATCCTTGCGATCTCCTCGGGCTTGCTTGTCCCTATCTCGACAGCCAACTCCTGGATCCTTGTGGAGAGTCCTTCCATCCTTTCCGCCATGAACACGACCTCTTCTGCGATCTCTTCGTTGTCGTATATGAGCGAGGAATACGCCAGATCGACCATGAACTCGGAAATGTCCTTCGACTCCAGAAGTATCTCCTCAAGTCTGTTCATTCGCTTTCCTCCTCTTTGTCATTGATACTGGCCGCCTCTTCCTGTGGTGTGGTCTCCTCTTCGTCCTCCGAGACCTCGGGGAACTCCCAGGGCTTCCTTCCGGCGGCGTACTCCATAAGCTGGATGTATCCGTCCTCGGTACCTCTTATGATGATATCGTCGCCCGCACGGATCTTGACGTCGTCTTCCGGGTCATATATCCATCCCTGGCGGCTTTTTAGAGCTATTATCCTGCATCCTGTGGACGCTTCGACGCCGAGTTTTCCTATTGTGTACCCCACCATGGAGGACTCGGGCCTTATTCTGGTCGCACGTATCTTCTCGCCCGATTCGTGCAGCATTGCCGAGACGAACGGACGTTTTTCCAGGGGAAGGCTGAGAAGATCGACGATGTCTGCCGCGGCATCGGATATCTTGTCCGCCGCGGAGGCCACCTGCAGCAATCCCGAAAGCTGCTTCGCGTCCTGTTTGGTCCTCGAGGACATCAGCACTTTGAAACGGATCGCATACTTCAGATCATCCATCTCTTTCTCGAGCTCGGTGACCTTCTCTGCCATGTCCTCGCTGTTGTACATCAGCGAAGCGTAAGCAAGATCCACCATCACCTCTGAAGTATCCTTCATTTCGGTCAGAAGTTCGCGGACCGTCATCTCTATGCGGTCCAAGTTTGTGTAATCTTCGGGATCGGTCATCACGACCCCTCCCCTATCGGACCGGAGCGGCTATTGTTGCCCTCCGGGTCATCTGAACTGACAGACAATTTCGGCACCCTTTATCGGACTTTTCCGGAACAACATACGTTCTCCGTATATTTAAGATTTAGATTCCGCCCTTTGCTCTCGTCCGCGGATAAACTGAGATCATCCAGCCATAACGGTACGTAAATAAGAAATATACGGCAGGTACATCTGTATGTGACCCGCCCGGCGCTTTCTGCATTGCGACAGAGTGTTCGGCGGGTCCGTCGCGGCCCGCACCGTCTGCGGCGGCGACATACGATCCGAGGGATAAGACATGGGGAACAACATTAAGAAACGCGCCGAGTTCATTAAACACCCGTCGAATGAAGGGGTGTTCATGAAGCACTTTTTCGGTAAAGATGAAACAGACGGCCTCATTAACAATCTGGAGGTCAACGTCATGCCCGGATTTTCTATCGCCGAACATACGCACGAAGATTCCGGCGAATTCTTCTTCGTCATCAGCGGCCGGGGAGAGTTCCTTGACGGAACGGATTGGGTACCTATCGGGGCCGGCGACGCTTTCAAAGCCCCCAAAGGTATGAAGCACGCTATCAGGAACAACGGCGCCGAGCTCCTTCGTATATTCTCCACGTTCAGCCCTCCGATCAGGTAACGGCCTGCCGGGGTCCCGTGTTCGAGGGAATATCATTAAGTAACAGCGGCAGGGAGGCCTTTCCCAAGCTTCCCTGCAAAACAGTACGGCCGCCCGAAGCCGGCCCTCGAAACATTATATTATATCAAAGGATATTTGGACTGAGATAACAATGATAAGCAGAAAAGAGGTCCTGGCGAATCTTGACGGTTACGACCTCAAAAAGGCCAAGGTAGGGGTTGTCGCATCGCATTCGGCGCTAGACACCTGCGACGGAGCTATCTCCGAAGGCTTCAGGACCGTGGCGGTCTGCCAGAAAGGAAGGGAGAGGACATTCGCCAACTATTTCAAGACCCAGCGTGACAGTTCGGGGAATGTTGTGAGGGGCGTGGTCGATGAGGTCGTCCTTGTGGACAAATTCAAAGATGCCGTCCATCCGAGCGTCCAGGCCTCCCTGATGGACAACAATGTGCTTTTCGTACCGAACCGGTCGTTCGTGTCTTACAGCGGCATAGACGCCGTCGAGGATCAGTTCAAGGTCCCGCTTGTGGGAAGCAGGAACCTCCTCAGGTCCGAGGAGAGAGGGGACGAGAGAGATTACTATTGGATACTCGAGAAGGCCGGCCTTCCGTTCCCCAAGAAGGTCGAAAGGCCGGAGGACATCGACAGCCTGACGATAATCAAAGTACACCACAAAGTGAAGAAACTGGAAAGGGGGTTCTTCACCGCAAAGGATCACGACCAATTCATCGAGAAATCAACGGAACTGATCAAACAGGGAGTGATAGAGGAGGATTTCCTCAAAGAGGCAAGGATGGAGCAGTACATCATAGGCCCGGTGTTCAATCTGGACTTCTTCCGCTCCCCGCTGGAGGAAAAAGGAGAACAGCTTGAGCTCCTCGGAGTGGATTGGAGGTTCGAGACCTCCCTTGACGGATACTGCAGGCTCCCGGGCAAGCAGCAGGTGGAGCTGGAAGAGGATGGCATAATCCCTGAATACACAGTATGCGGACACAATATGGCAACCTTGAGGGAATCGCTCCTCGACCCCGCTTACGAAATGGCCGAGAAGTACATCGAGGCAACAAAGAAACATTACGACCCGGGAATAATCGGTCCGTTCTGTCTGCAGACGTGTGTGGACAAAGACCTTAACTTCTACATATACGATGTAGCACCGCGCATAGGAGGAGGCACCAACGTACATATGTCGCTGGGGCATCCTTACGGGAACGCCCTTTGGAGAAGAGAGATGAGTACGGGAAGAAGGCTTTCCATGGAGATAAGAAAAGCCATAGAGCAAGAACGTGTCGATGAGATCATTACTTAAGGTGAGCAGATGAACCACAAAAAAACGATAATCGCCCTCGCTGCCGTCATGATGGCTGCCGTATCGATGAGCATTGCCGTAAGCGGCGGAACGGACGCGGGTATGGATTTTGACAAGATATGGGGAAATGGATTCACCAACTCGAGCGACGGCACGCTCTATGTCACTTTGGTGAGCACAGAGGAAAGCCCGCAGAATATAACGATAACGATCAAAGAGAACGGAAAAGAGATCTTCAGCAAGGTTGAGGCCGTACCGCCCCAAAGCACACACACGGCAGAGCTGAGGTTCAGACTGGATGGTGTGGGGGACCATGACCTGACGGTCGAATGCACACCCGCTGTTTTCTTCCCGACCACACCCGGCGGCGTTCCGCTTAACTCTGAGACAGTTGTCATAAATGTTTCCGAATCCATATGGAGCAAGCCGTCTACATACGGCGCCATCATAGTGGTCGTTGTCTTGATCCTTATCGCAGCCTTTTTGAAGATACGCAGCGAACCCGCGACCAAGCCGGATGTTACATTCACCGAACTCGACAGGCAGCAAAAGGAGGCCAAAGCGGAGATCGAAGAAAAACCCAAGGCGTCCGCAACGGAAAAGAGAAAATACAAAGGGTCCGACGGGCCTCCCCCGGCCGCAGCTAAGCCTCCGGAGCCTCCTGAGGAGAAGAAAGCTGCGTCCTTCACCGAGCTTGAG
>JAISPV010000091.1 GCA_031274665.1 Candidatus Methanoplasma sp.
GTGACACCTTCTGTGGATACATACAGGACCGGTACGGTTTCCCTTCTGCGGCGCGCATAGCCGTGTTCTGTGTTCATTAGACGGGGCCCTCGTCGATGAAAGGTATCGCACCATACTTACCATCCAAATAGCTTGTCAATATCACTCTGTCCTTCCTTTCTCCAAAGTCAGATATGCTGAATAATTCAGATTCTCCTTTTTCGTTCTTGTTCACCAAATAGATCTGATCTCTTCTGAAAATATCCTGATCCATCAGATGTGTGCTGTGAGTATTGAAAATCAGCTGTCCGCCGCCTGTATTTTGTCTGCTGTCACAGAACAGGTCAACTATCCATCTGCTTAGTTTACTGTGGATCTTCTGTCCGAATTCATCAATAACAAGGGTTTTGCCATATGTCAAAGAATCCAAGGTCGGCCCTATCAACGACATGAACCTTACAGTTCCTGCTGACTCTAACTGGATCGGGAATTTTTTGTCCTCGGGTGTTAAACCCTCTCCCTCGATGTCATGTAAAAGGAATATTTCGGTCTGGTTCATCTCCTCGTTGCCTGCCATCATCATCAAACCCTTCATTTGTGTAGGGATGCCCGGCATGTCCTGGATCTTCCTTTTTTTGATGGTACCTTGCACATCGGCAATTGCAAAATCGGCGATCTTCATTGCGTTGATCGCTCTTTCTTTGAACTCTTTATCTGTGTTGATCCTATTCACAAAAATCTCTAGAATCTTGCCTTCGTCAAGAGTTGTCACTATCATCAACTCATCAAAGAACCAATTGTGTACGTTCTTGCATATTTCATTATTGAGTTGAGCTGCAGCGAGCACGCATGTTGTGTTGGGAGGCACCATTTTCGAAATGGAAGCCGGGGCTCTGGCCGTTCTCCCAAACTCGATATTGTCCATGCTTCTGTTGAAGACCTCTGCCTTCTTTCCGTTTGGATAATGGAGCAATCCCTCTGTGAGTATCCTTTGCCCGTTGAATGAGATATGATAATCATATAGCACATTTTTTGAGATGAACCTTATGTTCATTTCTGTCGGAGCGTTCTTTGTTTCTCTAGATAACCTGAAAGGATTATACGCATAGACCGGTGCCTTTGGTAATGCGGGGAATATGATCATGCGCTTGAGATACTCCAATGCCTCGATGAGATATGTTTTCCCTGTAGCGTTGGGCCCGAATATTGCCGCGGAGGTCAGAACCTTTCCCGCGGCTTTGGTCACTATGTAATTATCCGGATGCTCGCTACCGCTTTGTGCTGTCATCGTCAGTATGGCTTCGTCTTTGAAGGGGCCGAAGTTCTTTACGACAAAATCGACTAACATAATTACAGTTAATGCATTTAAATATTAATATTTGTGGATAAATCTCAAAATCAAACTCTAAATGCAAGAATTTGTTTCTATATGTTCACACATTCATTTTATAGTTACGAAGCAGGACTTTGTTTTTTTCTCTGAATAAATTATTAACTGTTAGTCTATTTCAGTCAAACATGATAAGGATAGAACCTGGCGACCTTGCCGCTGTCATGGAACGCGATCCTGCAATAATAGACGAGGATGATGCGGTAAAGTTCCATACCGGGCTCCATGCAGTGTCAATGTACAGGGAGAGCCACAGGCTTTGGAAAGAAGGTAAATTGAAACAGGCCAGGAAGATCAATTATAAAGCACACCGGCTGACCGGCTGCGACATACACCCCGGAGCCGCCATAGGAGAGGGATTCTTCATAGACCATGCCACCGGAGTGGTGATCGGAGAGACGGCAGTGATCGGCAACGACGTAACATTATTTCAGGGGGTCACTTTGGGCGGGGTCTCTTTCGGGAGAGAGAAAAGACATCCGACCGTGGGGGATAGGGTCGTCATCGGTGCGAACGCCACCGTCCTGGGGGACATCACCGTCGGCAATGATGTCAGGGTCGGCGCCGGGTCCGTTGTTTTGAAAGACGTCCCTGACAACAGCACGGTCGTCGGCGTTCCGGGCCGGATAATAGAAAGGGACGGCGTCAGGATAGGCAAGCAGGATATACTCAGACACGACGATATACCCGACTGTTTCGGAAAAGAGATATCCGACCTCCGTTCCGAGATAGACGAACTTAAAGCAATGATAGAAGAACTAAGAAAAGGTGCACCGTGATAAGATGTCCCTGACGATCTACAACAATCTCACTAAGAAAAAAGAGGAATTCATCCCGATCGAAGAGGGTAAAGTGAAACTCTATGTTTGCGGCGTCACGGTCTACGACGACATACACATGGGCCACGCCAGAAGCATCACCGTCTTCGATACCCTTGTAAGATATCTGAGATATCTGGGTTACGATGTGACCCATGTCACGAACTTCACGGACGTAGACGACAAGATAATCAACAGGGCCAACAAGGAAGGTGTGGATCCCCTCGAACTGTCGGCAAGATACATCGACAGGTACTTCACGGATACCGAAAGCCTCGGTATAAGAAAGGCCGACCTGTATCCGAAAGCAAGCGAGAGCATGGATGAGATCGTCGGGATGATCGAAGAGATCATCGCCAACGGGTTCGCATACCCCACGAAGGACGGCAGTGTGTATTTCGAAGTGAGGAAGGTCAAAGACTACGGAAAGCTTTCCAATCAAAAACTCGAGAACATGGAGTCCTCGGGCAGGGTCGTGCTTGATGAACAGAAAAAAGACCCGATGGACTTTGCCGTTTGGAAGGGCGCAAAACCAGGAGAATGTTCCTGGGACTCGCCATGGGGGAAAGGAAGGCCCGGCTGGCATATTGAATGTTCAGCCATGATAAGGCGCCATCTCGGAGACAAGATAGATATTCACGGAGGGGGCAGCGATCTGATATTCCCTCACCATGAGAATGAGATCCTGCAGACGGAGGCCGTCACACACGATATGCTGGCGAACTATTGGATGCACAACGGGATGCTGGAGGTCAAAGACGAGAAGATGTCGAAATCCCTGAACAATTTCTTCAGGGTCCGCGATGTGGCGAAGATGTTCGACGGCTGCACGATAAGGTTCTATTTCCTCAACACACACTACAGCAGCCCCCTGACATACGGAGAGGATATGCTCAGCGAAGCAAGGTCCGCTCTGAGAAGGCTCAGGAACAACTACGCCGAACTGTCCGACTATTCGAACAACGGCCCCGACACGGAAGATGACCGCTGCGATCTTCTGGAAAGCACGAGATATAAGTTCCTCGAGGCATTGAACGATGACTTCAATACAAGCGCGGCCATAGAAGAACTGTTCCAGCTGGCACATTCGACCAACAAATTAATGGCCGACCGTTCGCTGTCGAAAAAGGCGGCCGGAAATATACTTAAGATGATCAACGAGTTCAATGCGATACTCGGAATACTTCCCGGAGAGGATGATATGAAAGACGACGGAACGACAGATGCCGTGATGGAGGTCCTGATGGAACTCCGCAAAGAGCTCAGAGCAAGAAAGCAATACGATCTTGCCGATCTTATAAGAGCAAAGCTTGCGGAGGCGGGGATCACTTTGGAGGACTCTGCGGACGGTATGAAATGGAAGAAGATCTGAACATACGGAAGAAAGCCGAACTCATGCTTGGGGGAGGCATAATACTTCCGAAGGGTTTTGTTTTTCCATACAGGCTGTCTGTATCGACCGCCGGACCCGGGGCCGGTTCCGCGTCGGCAGTGTTCTCTTTTGGGGGGCACAGAGTAAAAAAGAGCGTCTCTTATGAAACGGGAGAGTTCGAACTCGTCGAGAACGGCGGTACGCTTTCCCTGAGAAAGGACGGGGTCCCTTTTCTGGAAGAAGTAAAGATCGAACCTGTCGTGTTCCACAGCCCCGAACAGGCATTCTTCAACCTCGACCAGAGATGCATCTTCAAATGCGCTTTCTGCATATCTCCGAGCCTGGACAAAGACCTGGACAAACAGCTTACAGACGATGATATCATAAAGATGACCAAAAAGGCCATGAGAGAGCATAAGGTGGTCTCGGTCTCACTCACCAGCGGCGTAGCCGGAAGCGTTGACGAGACGGTCGACAGATTCGTGTCGTGCGTTTCCGGGCTCAGGAAGGAGTTCCCCGGCCTCCCTATCGGCGTCGAGCCGTACGTCTCCGAGAAAGAACATGTCACGGCGCTTAAGGACGCCGGGGCGACCGAGATCAAACTCAATATCCAGTCCCCTAACAGGGCTATATTCGAAAAGGTCTGCCCCGAACTCGACCATGACAATATCATCGCGATGCTTCTTTACGCGGTCGATGTGTTCGGGACCGGTAAAGTAACATCCAATATGATATTCGGAATGGGGGAGACCGATGAGGATATCGAGAACATCACCGAGTTCCTCTGCTCAAACGGAATAATACCTACGTTCAGGGCACTGCGCACAAATCCTGTGAACAGCGGCCCCATGACGGCTGCGGTGGGGATACAGCCGCCGGCGGATGTTGACAGGGCGGTCAAACTTGCCAAGATGCAGAAAGAGAAGCTTTTGGCGCACGGGCTTGACACGAGAGACTGCCGCACGATGTGTTTAGAATGCGCCTGCTGCGATCTTGTGCCGTTCAGGGACCTTTGATCCTTTTCTCGAGGGACTCCCGGAGTTCACACGCTTTGCACCTTTCCCCGATAGCCGGTTCGCCGCACTGGCATCTGCGTAGGTCGGACGGGGGGACGTATTCCGCAAGCATCGGCTTCAGAGTATCATAAGATGACAATATACTGAACTTTGAACCGGGCGACCTGTCCTCCAGCTGATCCACGACGTCCCGGTACTGGTTCCTCAGCGCTTCTTTGTAATACGGACACTCCCCGTCCCAAAAAGGTATCCCTGATACGATCGCATAGAGGAGCGATTCTTTCTCTGGTATCAGTCTGAGAGGATGGAATCTGGGTATGAGTCCCGGCCGTATCTTTGTGTGCGGCCCGAGCCTTGCGAGCCGTTCCACGTCCCCCCTTACAAAATTCATCATTACCGATTGGGCCATATCATCGAGGTTGTGTCCGGTGGCAAGATATTTCGCTCCGATCGAACGGGCCTCGTCGTTCATGAGCTTTCTTCTGAAGACCCCGCAGTAAGTGCAGGGGCTGTTCTCTCCCGAAACGGCCGCTATCCTGTCCATCTCCATTCCCATCTCGGAGAAAGACCTTATATGCAGGGGGATGCCGCGCTCTTTGCAAAAGCCTCTGACGATGTCCAGGCTCGGAGGCCTGTAGCCTTCTATCCCCTCATCGATCGATACCGCACAGAACCGAACATCGTTCCTCTCGCTGAAGATCGTATCCAAAATATGAAGCGTCACCATGCTGTCCTTTCCTCCGGACACCGCGACAGCGATCGTGTCTCCGGAACAGACGTCGATCTGTTTACGGATCTCTTTCTTCACTCTTTTTTCGACGTACGATCTGAAATGCTCGTCACAGAGATGCGCCCCGTTGTATCTTATCAGAGTGACCGCTTCGTGGGAACAATGGTCGCATTTCATGACATCAGATCTCATATTCGTTGTTGGCGGTGGGAGAGTCCAAGAAAGTTTCCAGCTTCTTTGCCAGCTCTTTCGGGGGGATGTCCGGCAGTGAGATATATGTTACCCTTCCGCCTTCGGCCTCGCTTCTGACGATCGTGTCCAAAAGGTTCATCTTTTCCATATCCTGAACGTATGTCCAGAACTGGGTGTGCTTCCTCGCGGCCTGCCCGTACTCTTCGCACACCACCGCATATGTCTTTTCCGCGCGGGTGATACTCACATACGGATCTCCCTTTATGGCGCGGGCTATGGCTAACAGTGCCAGCTTTCTCTTTGTGTCCAAGGCGATGAGCTTATTCTCAGATACATTGCTGTAGATCATCGCGTTCGCGGACCTGACGTCATCGGCCGTCACCCTGCCGTCCGATCTTTCTTCCGCAATGGTCGCCGCTCTTTCAAGCATCTCTATCACCAAACGCGCATCCCCGTACCCTTTACCGATGTCCGCCAGAAGGTCTATGACCTCGCCGTCCATCGCGCCGGATATCAGGGCCTCTTCCGCCCTGATCCTCACGATATCTTTCAGTTCATCTTTTGTGTATCTGTCGAATTTTATCGTGTTTGCCCGCTTGAAACTGGACATTGATGCGTCATCCAGCATCTCCGCGACCTGCCCCTGTGAGATCAGTATCATCGAAAGGGAAGAATTCCCCCTCAGCTCATCGGTGAATCTCGACATCTGATAGATGATATCCTTATTGCTGCTCTTCAGCAGCATGTCCGCTTCGTCCAGTATGATGACGAACGGCCTGGCCCTGGACTCGATGTGTTTTTTGAAAGACCTCAGCATCTCATCGGCGGAAAAGCCCCTGTCGGGGTATCCGGGGTCGAAATGCCTTATCAGGTGGATCAGTACTCCGTACTCTGTGTTCTTTATCCTGCAGTTGATGAAGATATAATCCATCTGTTTGCCGTTAGCGGCACAATATTTCAGCATGTCCTCGCAGAATCTTTTTGCGGTAACGGTCTTCCCGGTCCCTACGCTCCCCGTCAGGAACGCAGAACAGGACAGCCCGTCCGTTATCATCGGCCTGAACAGCGTTTCCAGACGGCGCATCTGCTCTTCTCTGTGGACAAGTTTCTCTGGGACATATTCAAAGGAAAGTTTCTTCCCGTCCTTGATTATCGCGGAGGTCCTTTCGAACATCATCAATTCCTGCTGAATCTCATGAATCCAGAGCAGCCGAACACTTCAATGCCTTTCTTCTCCCACACATCGCATATCCTGTTTATCCCGAGGGAGTCGGATGCCATATGGCCGGAGATGATCATGTTGATATTGTGTTTCTTGGCTTCTTCCAGATGATTTTCCGGAAAATGCATTCCCACGACCGTTCCCACTCCCGCCGCGGCGAGCTTCTCGTATATCTCCTTCGGGCCAGACGTTCCGCCCGTCATCTTCGCTATTATCTTTCCGCAGCGGTTCTTCTTGCCGCCGGCCATTATCTTCGGCGGGTCGTTGTACTTTGAGGCCTGCCGGAACTCCGGCTCTTTCAAAAGTGTTTCCACCACATCCTCAAGATACTTGGGCTGCTCCTTTTCGATTAGGCTCTCCAAATAAAGCTGCACCATGTTGTCAGCCGGCGAGTGAATGTTGAACATCAGCACATCCAATAGTTTAGCGGCATCCACCGGCTGATTGTAATTGGAGCCCATGACATTCCTCGATACCTCATCCATCCTTGTTTTGATGAGACCTTCAACGATGTTGATCGGTATCCCCACATCGTGGAACATGTCTGTCTGCATCCACATCACCTCCGGGAAAGGTGTCTTAGAAATACCTATCGGATGATGTGCGGCCACGGCGGAGATCTTTTGGCCTTTCTCCCTGAGCCGGTCCGCCAGCATTATCTCCCCCGTCCCGATATCGATGCCCCACATGAACCTCTCCGCCTCGGCCTCCTTCGCAAGGTCGGCCCCCCAGGAGAACCTGGAGTCTGCGTAAGGGTTCCATAATCTTTCCTGGTCGAAGAATTCCTTCTTCTCGTCGGGAAGCTTCTCATACTCTTCTTTGGCGTTCTTGAGGACAAGTTCGACCTCTTCTTTTGGCCTCGGGTCGTTCTTTATACCTGTCTCTATCGCCAGTTTGTAGGCATCATAGACTTTCATATGACATTGGAAATGGTTAGAGCGTATAATTAACCTTGTTTTCCGTGTACAACTTGCACCCTTTCTTCATTTCCGGATGTACCGGGCGTCCTTGTAACTGCCGATCTTCTTTATCTTCCCGCCTTTCTGAAGCTCCGACAGTTTTGCTTCTATTGCCGTAGGGCTTATGTCGGGTAAGAGCTCATTTATTCCTTTTTTGATATTGGGATTACACTGTTCAGGTGTCCAAAATGTGGAATTTACTGCATTTTAGATATCTGAATAAAAACACCGCGGTATCTTTATCAGAAACGGATAAATATCGCACGTTCAATGTGAATTCATGGTCATTACGACAGAAATGGCATTGAATATGCCAAAGGGGCTTGGTGCGGCGTTGTCGGGCATTGCCACAAAGGGATCGCTGCGCGGCGCCCCTTATACAGCCGATCTTGATTACGTCCTGCCCGGAGCGAGGTCGGCGATAGTGTTCGCCGTGCCGTTCGAACAAGAGCTCATCGAGCCTTTTCTGAGCAAAAAGGACTTCT
>JAISPV010000083.1 GCA_031274665.1 Candidatus Methanoplasma sp.
ATGTTCCTCAGGCCGCCGCCCGTAATGTCCACAAGACCATGCACCTCATACTCTTTCGTGATGCCGAGGACCTGCTTCACATAGATCTCGGTCGGGGTGAGGAGTTCCATTCCGATCGTTCCGGACAACCCCCCGAACTTATCGTTCAGCGAGACGTTCGATGCTTCCAGGACCTTCCTTGCCAATGTGAACCCGTTGGAGTGCATGCCCGACGATCTCAAGCTCACAATGACATCGCCTTCACTGCACTTTTCCCCGGTTATCTCTTTCCCTTTCTCAACGAACCCGAGACAGGTCCCCGAAAGGTCTATGCCGTTGATCAGTTCCGGCAAGACGGCGATCTCCCCGCCCACGATCTCCATGTTCGACATCTCCGCACCTTTCTGCAGGCCGATGCCGATATCCTTTGTCACGGCTTCGTCGGGGTGGTCGATCGCGATGTAATCGACAAAGGAGATCGGTTCGGAGTTAACGCAGATGGTGTCGTTCACATTCATCGCAATGCAGTCTATACCCACGGTGTTCCAGATACCCAGTTCTTTTGCGATCAGGAGCTTCGTCCCGACGCCGTCCGTCGCTAATGTGAGGTATTTATCTCCGAAATCGACCAGGCTCGCAAAGAGCCCCGGGATCCGGACCATCTGCCCGATGCCCTCCCTTTTGAACTTGAGCTCGCTGACAAGGGAACCTATCGCTTTCGATTTATCGTCAATGTTGACGCCCGCCCTTGAGTACGTCCACTTTTTCGACATATTTTCTCGGATGATAATGGGCTCATCCTCTTATTAGTTTTCACAGGCTGTCAGCCGATCTCAAGATACGCCGGGTATCAAATCAGGTCGAACTTCAGCAGCCAATCGATGACATGGATATGATCGATGCCGTCACTTGTGACCGAAGGAAGTCTGCTGTCTGTGGAGATGACCGTTTTTCGGAAGCTGTTGTTAAGTGCTCTTAAAGGCCTGAGCTCACGATCTCTGACGGCCTCCGATCTCATCGACATGGTGACTTGGAAATATTCCATCTCTCCGTTGGGACCCATGGTCGCGTATGTGGTCATAGCTCGCATCTTCAAAGTTGATGAACAATATTTTTTCGGAACCCGATCTCTTTAGTCTTTCCATATACTGGAGTAAAAGTGTGGATTTGCCGCATCTTCTCACACCGGTTATCACCTTGATAACGGCTTTTTTGTCTTTGAAGCGTTCTAATTCTTCCAAGTACTCTTTACGGATGACTTCTTTGATCAACAGAAAAAACATAGTGTTTTTATTATCACAAATAAAAAAATTCAGCTATTACCGCACCTTTTGATCAAAGAGAAATTGCACGATCTGTTCCGCAGACAGCGTCCAGTCCACGAAAGTGGTTTATTGGAAAAGCCCATCCGTCCTTCTGATGGCTCTGCATGACCGTTGGGTCCAGGAAAGGAAACACGAGCACTATTACAAACTTGCAAAGAAGCTCGACTACAGGTCCAGGGCGGCCTTTAAACTGATGCAGATAGACGACCGCTTCAAGATATTCAGAGAGGGGGATTCCGTCGTCGATCTCGGCGCGTCTCCGGGCGGATGGCTTCAGGTCGCAAAGGAACGCGTCGGCGACAGGGGGAAAGTGGTCGGTGTCGATCTGCGTCACATAAGGCCGTTGGAGGGCGTAACCACAATAATAGGCGATATCACGGAGGACCGTACCATGAGGGAATTGTTGGATGTTTTCGGGGGGAAGGCCGACGTAGTGCTTTCGGACATGGCGCCGAACATCGGCGGAAGTTATTCAACAGACCACGCCAGGTCCGTGGACCTTTGCATGTACGCCGTCGACGTTTGCGACAGGATACTGAAGAAAGGGGGAAAGATGGTGGTGAAGGTGTTCATGGGGGACATGATGGACTCTCTCGTGAAAGAATTGGAATCCCGATTCAAAACAGTAAAGATACATTCGCCCGCCGCGTCGAGGGAAACGTCATCAGAGATGTATATCGTTTCCAAAGGGTTCCTGACCTCAAAGAAGGTCGAGTTGAAGGACATAACCGAAGAGGAAAAGAGACCGGAATTAACCTCAAAGGGCGGGAATATCTGATCAGTCCCAGAAGCGT
This sequence comes from Candidatus Methanoplasma sp., assembly GCA_031274665.1. GTDB lineage: Archaea > Thermoplasmatota > Thermoplasmata > Methanomassiliicoccales > Methanomethylophilaceae > Methanoplasma. Next base: position 2,099 of record JAISPV010000083.1, read on the forward strand.
TTGGTCTTTGCGTAGAGTATCTCAGCGTTCATGATGTCGCGGAGGAAATCATCTTCATCGGCGTGCATGCTCCTCAGGATCCTGGAAGCGCTGTCCGGACCTATGCCCCTGCCCGCCAACACGACGGCCGCCCGTTTACCGTATTCATTGACAAGGTTCGCATTCCTTGACACACGGAGAGCGTCCTTCTTCTCCTGTTCGCCGCGCTCTTTCATTTTTATGCACTTAATGCTTTCTCTTTCGTATCCTTTGAGAAGAGCGATCATATTCCCGCCGCATCTGGGACAGCTGAAGCGCTTGGGTGCGTCGCTAACTCTGAGCCTCCATTGGTTCATGCAGTTGAGGCATGATGCGTACAGTACTTCTTCTTCCAATCTGTTCTTGAGCGCCATCAGTATGGAGTGGTCGGCCCTTACAGGCTGCATCAGTTCCTTTGATCTCTCTATCCCCTCCAGGCCGATATGGGACACGCCGCACAGTTCTATCTTTATTTTACCTTCCGACAGCAGCTTTACTGCAAGTTCGGTATTATCGATGTCGAGGTCCTCCCACAGCACCATGTTTATCGCTTCGTTGTATGCGGGCGTATCTTTATGAAGTTCGAAAAGGCGGTTGAAATTCATGAAGCGGTGGTCCGCCCCCTGCTCGTTTATGCCGAATTTCTTTGCTACAAG
>JAISPV010000053.1 GCA_031274665.1 Candidatus Methanoplasma sp.
CAACTTATCTATCTTCACACGCCTTCCTCACAATAACACCCCTCATGATGGGTTTTTTACGGTCTCTTGGTGCTCCTCACGGGGTCCCAGACACTGATGTCTCCTTTATTGAGCCGCACATGCAGGCGCGCCCTTATCCTCGAATATGTTTCCAACGATGTCGCGATGACCATTTTTATCGGATGGAACCCCAATTCTTTCATTGTGGCCGTAAATGCGGGATACAGTCTTTTTATTTTTCTGGTAGGTATGTCGAAGCCGTGTTCCATTTTGATGGAACTCTCCCCGATATTGACCCTCGTTCTTTGTTTCACGAAATCCCTTATCGTCTCCGGACCTTTGTTGAACACTTTCGCATCGGAAACATAGACGCTCCTGTAGCCGGCTTCCTCGAGCCTCATCTTCAGGGCATCCTCGTCCCCGGAATTCTTTACCGAGAGTCTTGTTCCGATCTCTCTGAACGCTATTATCTCCCCTATCTTCGGCTCCATCATTGAGATGTTGTGGTGCATCATCCATATCATATGTGACGCATACCCGGCGATCGTCCTCTTGTCGTTCGTCGGGATGGGATGCCCGCCGACGATGCCGACGCCGCTGTCCTCAAAGGGTTCCAGCAGCCTTTGCAGACTGTTCTCGTCGGCGAATATCGTATCCGCATTCAAAATAACGACGATCTCCGTGCTCTTGCCGTCAAGGAAGCAATTCACAGCTGAATTCTTGCCCTCTCTTGCCTCCTGGCGTATCAGTCTGAGGGAGCGGTATTCTTTCATCAGTCCGTCCACTATCCCGTCCGTCCCGTCACTGCTCCCGCTGGAGACGACGACCGTTTCTTTCAGACATAATCCGTCGAGCACCTGTCCGTAGACGGACCTGATAGCTCTTTCGATATTCGCAGCCTCGTTGTATGCGCATATCCCAAGCGTGAATGGAGTCGGTCCGCCCATTTGTTCACTTCCGCTAGATGCCTATTGGGCATCGTTCCGTCGTGCAGGATACTGATGATTATTGTATCTATAAATACCATCTTGCAGGAATCCTTCTGATGGCGCACGGACACGGTTATCTACTGAGCCCGCCATTCCTCACACGGGCGATAGAACGAAGATCGTAGAAGTCAACCCATTCTTTTACCCATTCAAAGGGGGGATCGAGCACAGGTTGCACGATACCAGCATACGGTTCGCCGCCAAAGGCCACGATGTGACCGTATTGACAGGGAGGCTGCCCGGCACTTCCGAGGAGGAGACGACGGACGGCTACAGAGTGGTAAGACTCAGATCCAAGATCATCAACGTCTACAACCCGCCTTTCATATCGTCCAAGGATGTCCTGGAGACGCTTAGGGGCTTGGACGCCGACGTCGTCAACTACCATTACAGGTGGGCGCCGAGTTACAACAGGGACCTCAAAAGATACGACGGAAAAAAAGTGTTCACTTACCACAACATGTGGGGCGAAGGCATCGGGATACAGGCAAAGCTGTCCGACCGGAACGACAACAGGTTCGCGTCCTGCCTGGACACCTTCGACCACATCATCGCCGTCAGCGACCATGTGAGGAGCGACCTCATCCGGCGGGGTTATTCCCCAAAATACGTGACCTCGGTACCGGCCGGCCTCTCGAGATTTCCGGAGATAGGTGCCGGGGAGGGAGATTTCATATTGTCCTTGGGAAGACTGGTCAGAACAAAGGGCCTCGACCATCTCATGGAAGCGATGCGGGATGTCGATTGCAGGCTCATCATCTGCGGAAAAGGGCCGGAACAAAAACGTCTGTCCAAGATGATGACCGATCTCGGTCTGGAAGACAAGGTAGAGCTGAAAGGGTGGGTCGAAGAAGAGGAGAAAGAGAGGCTGATGGGCTCATGCAGATTCTTTGTAATGCCTTCTCTGTTCGAATCGCTGGGTCTTGCTGCGATAGAGCTTATGGCCCACGGCAGGCCGATAGTGTACACCGACGTCAACGGTCTTCCCGACACCGTCAGGGACGGGGGGATATCCGTCCCTCCAAAGGACCCGGCCGCGCTGTCGAAGGCTATCAAAATGCTCCTCGGCGATCCTTCTTACACTGAAGAACTGGGCAGGAATGCGGTCAGGCAGGCGCAGATGTACAGATGGGAGGGACTGATACCGATGATAGAATCGGTATACGAAAAAGTGCTGTCCGGAGAATATTCCGAAAAAGACGCACACGCCCCGGGCTAAGACATAAGGATATTATCTTATGGCGTAATTGTGTTATGAGTTAACATGGGCATCGCCGCAGACCTTTTTGAAAGATACAGAGGGGGGATACTTTACCTTATCTTCGGTGCGTGCACGGTCGTCGTGAGTTGGCTCTCCTATGCCCTGTTCGTATGGTCGGGCATTGATGTCAGCATAAGCAACGTTCTTTCCTGGATATGCGCCGTATCGTTCGCTTTCGTCGTGAACAAATGGTTCGTGTTCCTGAGCCGTTCGACCGAGAAGAGGGTCCTGGTGAAAGAAATAAGTTCTTTCTTCCTACTCAGAATGCTGACCGGATTTGTCCGGATCGCCGCATTCCCTATCCTTTACTACAGCTTCGGATTGAGCGATCCGCTTTTCGGGGTGAATGGGTTCGCAGCTGTGATCATTATCACGGTGATCGAGGTCGCGTTGAACTATTTTGCAAGCAAGTTCATCGTGTTCAGGCAAAAAAAGGAGAGCGCCCAGTAGGGCGCTGTTTAAAAGGTCAGTTCACGTATTCGAGCCAGCGGTCGTACTTCGGATCCTCCCCTGTGGCGATCTCGTGGAACTTCTCACGGATCTTCTCCGATACTTCGCCGATCTTCCCGGAACCGACCGCCCTGCCGTCGATGCTGGTGACCGGTACGACCTCTGCCGCGGTCCCTGTCATCCAGACCTCGTCCGCTGTGACGAGCTGTGTCCTTGTCAGCTGCGTCTCGGTGACCGTATAGCCCATGCTGCGTGCGATCTCGATCACAGAACCCCTGGTTATTCCTTCCAGGATGCACTCGGACGCTTGCGGGGTGTAGATCTTTCCGTTCCTTAATATGAATATGTTCTCGCCTGTGCATTCGGCGACATGGCCCGTCGAGTTGAGCATGACCGCCTCTTTGGCACCCTGGCGGACGGCTTCCCTTTTTGCAAGGCATGAGGTCACATACCACCCGTTGACCTTCGCTCCGGAAGGTCCGCACAGATTGTCGGGCCTGTGCCAGGATGATGTTATCACCTTTGCGCCGTCTGTCGACGCGCTGCCGAGGTACGATCCCATGTATATGCATGTGATCGCCAGGCTTGCCGGGACGCCGACCGGGTTGAGGCCGACCTCTTCACCGCTCAGGAACACGCAGGGCTTGATGTAATCGACCTTCTTGTTCGCCTTGATGGTCGTTTTGACGGCTTCGATCACATCGTCGATGCTGTATGTCTTGCCCCCGAATTCCGGGTCTATGCCCAAGACCTTGCAACCGTCAAAAAGTCTTGTTATGTGCTCTCTCAGCCTGAAGACCGCTGGGCCTTTCGGTGTCTGATATACTCTGATCCCTTCGAACACCGCCGTCCCATAATTCAGGGCATGGGTGAGTATGTGGACCTTTGCGTCCTCCCAGTTGACCAAACTGCCGTTCATCCATATCTTTTCTGCTTTTTCCATCTCATTCCCTTCCGGACAGTGCCTAAAGCGCATTGAGCGCCATCACGTATTTCTCGGACTTGCTGCGCTCAATTATTTCCTCGACCTGAGCCGCTCCTCCGACCAGGCCGACGTTCCCGTTGGATGTCGATATCAAAGCATAAGCCGATTGTCCTTCTGACGGCACCATTTCTGCGTCGTAGACATCCTGCAACTTCTGAAGCCTTCCCATGGCGGTCTCGGCGGCTTCCTTGTCGATCACCGACAACACCATCCTTGACCTCTGGGGGGTTTCACATTTCCCTACCACAATCGTCTCAACGTTTATTTTGTTGCGGGTGAACTCACCCATCACTCTCTGCATAACGCCGAACTCATTCTTGACGATCAATGATATTACGTGCATGTTACCACACTCGAACGCTGATTATTGTGCGTATATATGAAATAGTGGTTCCTGAATAACTCAGTGATGGCTGGCGGAAGGACCTGCACGATAATATTGCCCACTTACGATGAGGAAGAGAACATCGTAAGGATGGTCGTTTCGCTCAGGGAGATGTATCCCGGTTTCCGCATCCTTGTGATGGATGACAACTCCAAAGACAGATCAAAGGAGCTCGTGGACGCGCTCGGTCTTGAGGATGTGAGGTTCGTCGTGCGCGACCCCGGCGACAGAGGATTGACCGCAAGCGTATGCCAAGGTATAACCGAGGCTGTGACCGATCTTTTCGTGGTCATGGATTCGGACTTCCAGCACCCTCTTTCTTCCGTCAGACAGATCTGCGACAGGCTGGAGGAGGGGTACGACCTTTGCATAGGGGTAAGGAACGACCGAAGGGCGCTCGGCCTGAAGAGAAGTTTCGGGTCCTGGGTGTTCCATTTTATGGCGGCAATGACGTTGTCCTTTCACGGAAAAAAAAGGTCGAAGGACATAATGAGCGGGCTCTTCGGCGGAAGGGCAGAACTCTTCTCGAAAGTGATCAAAGAGAACGGCGGCCTTTTCGAGATGCCCGGCTTCAAGGTGCTTTTCGATCTGATGAGATACGCCCCTTCTGACATAAACATCGGTGAGATAACCTATGAGTTCGAGAAAAGGCAGGGCGGCGAGTCGAAAGTGGGCCCGAAGATTGTAGTGTCCACACTCAGGCAGTGCGGAGTGTTCGGCCGGTTCTTAGCGAAGATATACGGCGCTGTAAAAAAATGAATCATTCGCCGAGAATATCGTCGACCGCGTCGGCGAATGTCTTCCTGTCTGTAACAAGGTAGGTCCTCATTCCGAGCCTCTTCCCGAATTCGATATCCTTGTCTTTGTCCCCTATCATGTATGATGTCTTCGGATTGATGTTATGCTTGAGTATAGCCGCGACCCCCATCCCTATCTCGGGCTTCCTGCAGTCGCAGTGTTGGTCGGGATGATGCGGGCAGAAGAAGATGTCGTCGATCTTTCCCCCGCCGGCCTCTATCTCTTCCATCAGCCTGTCGTGTATGCTTTCCAGTGTGTCCTCGTCGAGTATACCCCTTGCGATCCCCGACTGGTTCGTGACCATTATCACCAGATACCCGGCATCCTTGAGTTTTGATATCGCCTTCGGGACCCCAGGCAGCATCCGCAGCTTGCCGGGGTCATTGCAATACGGTACGTCCTCCACGATCGTGTCGTCCCTGTCGATCAGTACGGCCTTCTGCCCGAACAGCTCCCTTTCCACGATCCCGCATATCGTATGGCAGGCGGCAAGATATCCTTCCTGCACCCTCGGCGTCTCTTTCGTCGGTATTATTATCCCGAGGTCGACCATGCCCTTCAGTACCCCTCCCTCGCCAGTGAATGAGATCGTGTACGCTCCTCTCCTCTTTGCCGCCTCCACTGCCAGCAGCACATTCCTGGAGTTCCCCGAAGTGCTCAGTCCGACAACGATGTCGCCCGCGCGGCAGACGGCCTCTATCTGTCTTTGGAAAACGAGGTCGTAAGAATAGTCGTTGCCTATGGCCGTGACCGGCGCGATGTTCGAAAGGCTTACGCCGGCCATTGCAGGACGGTCGAATGCATATTTGCCTGAGAATTCCGCCGCTATGTGCTGGGCGTCTGCAGAAGATCCCCCGTTCCCCATGAAAATGACCTGCCCGCCTTTCTTAACCGCTTCGATGATGACGTCTGCAGCCTCTCTTATCTTTGAGGGGTCTATCTTTGCTATTATTAATGAACTTCTTTTTAGTTCGGAGGAAATTGGGTCATTCATTACTGCCTCTCCAGGATGTGACCCCATGAGGTTCGAACATGAAGTCTGTTACCATGGCCCCGCATTTCTGCAGTTCCTGTGCCACCTGCGCTTTCTTATCATATTCGCAGATATAATACATGAACCCTCCTCCGCCCGCCCCGGACACCTTTCCGCCTATGGCCCCGTTCGCTATGGCCTTGTCATAAAGATCGTTCAGGTCTTTGTTGGATATCTTGTCGGAGAATTGTTTCTTGTATTGCCAGGATTCGTCCAGAAGCGTCCCGGCGGCATCTATGTCCCCTTTTTTTATCGCTTCGCATATCTCCTTCGCCAGCCTCTTGGATTCGTCCAATGCTTTTTCATTGGAGCCTCTCTTGAACGCCTCTATCTGGGTGTCTATTATCTCTGCCGATTCCCTTGACGTTCCGGTGTAACACAGTATTGACCTGCATTGGAGTTCGTTCGCCACGTTCTTGCGTATTTTGATGGGCCTTACCTTCACGCCGCCGGCATCCACATACATCAGGTTGAATCCGCCGAAGGCCGCGGCGTACTGGTCCTGCTTTCCCCCCTTAAGGCCGATGTCGATCCTCTCGAGATGATATGCCAGCTGTGCTATCTCATCGGGAGACATCTTCTTGTCCTGCCAATTCGACACTGCGGATATCATGGCCACCATCATTGTGGAAGAACCTCCGAGGCCGGATCCGGCCGGCGCATCGGACCTTATCTCCATGTCGAATCCCTCTTTTATCTCGAAGTGGTTGGCCACTGCTTTTATGAGGTCTTGGTTGCCGTCCAATTTGAGCGGGCCTCCGTCGAGAGGCGCCTTGTATCTTCCGTAATAAGCGGATTGGATCTGCATCACTTTATCGCACCTCGGGGTGATGGTGCAGTATGCGAATTTGTTTATCGTTGTGTTGAATACGCATCCTCCCTTCTCCGACGCATACGGGTCGACGTCGGTGCCTCCTCCGGCGATGCCTATCCTCAACGGCGCCCTTGACCTGATGCATTGGGCCATTCAGAACACCTTGTCCCCGATTATCTCCGCGCCCGTTTCCACTACCGTCCCGTCGCCGAGCACGGCGTTCGATATTCGTGCACGGGGAGATATCCTGCATCCTTCGCCGATGATGCAGTTCTCTATCCTCGCCGAAGCGATGCTGCACCCTTTCATTATCAGAGAATTTGTTATTTTGCTTTCTTTTATGGAGCAGTTCTCCAGCACGACCGCCGCGGCGGCCTCCGAACCGAGGATACTGGACCCGGCTGCGAGGAAGAATGGCTTTTTTATCACCGTCGATTCGGTGGACTTCCCGCCCCAGCTGAGATAGTCATAGAGCTTTGTTGCCATGGCGAGATTCACGTTCAGCAGATCGGAGGGGCGGCCTACGTCCTTCCATATCCCGTTCAGCATGAACCCCTGTATCCTTTCCCCGCGGGCCATGAGGATCGGGACGAGGTCCTTAGAGAAATCATAGAACACATTCGGCGGTATGTCGGCGAGGACCGACCGGTTCACGACATATACTCCGGCATTGACCAGATCTGAGAACACTTCTTCCAGCTTCGGCTTCTCTTTGAATTCCAGGATCCTGCCGCTGTCGTCGAGCCTTGCTATCCCGAATTCGCGCGGGTCCTCGACCGATGTAAGGGATATTGTCACGCTGGCGTTTGTGGACCTGTGCACATCGATCTGTTCTGCGATCGAGATGTCGGCGAACACATCTCCGTTGGCTGCGATGAACACATCATCCAATCTGTCCTCTATCTGTTTCATCGCCCCGCCCGTGCCGAGCGGCTCGGTCTCATAAGAATAGTGTATTTCGATGCCGAGGTCCGAACCGTCGCCGACCGCTTCGACGAGCTGCGAGGACCTGTATCCGCAGGCGAGGATCACTTCCTTGATCCCCGCTCCGGCCATTGATTCGATGAGATATCTCAGACACGGCTTATCAAGGACCGGAAGTATGGGTTTCGGCCTATACTTCGTGAGGGGCATCAACCTTGTCCCCTTTCCCCCTACCATTATCACTGCCTGTCTTGCCCCAGTGCCCATCTTCTTTCCCTTCGTTCATACTATGATCAAGGATATTATAAATTCATTGTAAAAGTTTTACCACATTTGACCCCAGTTTAACCTTGAGCGAGTCTGCCACGGGCTTGCATTTTGCTTTCAGTACAAATGCGATAGGCGCGCCGATCTCCTCGTCGGACAGGGACTCATAGTTGGCCATTCCTTTCGCGATCACCATATCCGCCCTTCCGAATTCCTCCTTCAGCTCCGGCCCTATGATGTCCATATCAATGCCTATCGCAAACCCGCCCGTCGTCAGGAGCCTGTCGACCTCCTTATCCAGTCCGATGCGCTGAACGTCGTCCGCGGAGACATCGTTCAGAATAGGCTCCCCTTTGACCACGCCGACGACCCTCTTCCCCATACCTCTGATCAATCTTATCAAAATTTTATCGAACTGCACCTCCCCGCAGTTGTCAAAGATATAGATCACCGATGATGCATTTTCCACTGCACTTCTCAGAGCTTCTGTATCGTCGAGTCCGATCTCCTGTTCCAGAAGGTCCCGGAAGATCTCTCTGAACTCGTCCGGGTCGTCTATCGCTATCCCTGCCCCGAAGTCCATTATGTTCCCGATGATCGATGCCTTAACTGCGGCAGTGAAAGGGTCCGGGGATCCCTTTACCATATCGGCCATGCGGTCGAAGTACTCTCCCGCGACCTCGTCCGCGCGTATCTTCAATTCCAGATACGGGTCCTTTACTCCAATGGCTTTATACGCGCTTTTGTGGACCAGCGTTGCGGCCTTTGCGGAATTCATCTTAAGCGGGAGTATCTCTGCATATGTTCTTAGCGCGGCATCCACTGCCTTCTGCTCCCATCCGTTCTTAGGCAGCTTTGACTGGAAGAATACTCTTCTCATAAGGCACGGAACGCAGTCGGGGTGCACATTCATGCCTGTCTCAATACATAGCTGAAGATAATCATTTCGCCGTTATGACGCGAGGCCTTGCCGTCATGGGTATGGGGCGTACGCCTGCGGATATCATGAACGCAGAATAAAATGGCCGAGCGGTATCCGTTTTGCCGCAACGCCTCTTCATGCGGTTTTTATATCCCGCCGACCCGCCCAACCCTTCCGTTTATATACAGGAAATAGTATCGCTCGGTCATGGTAAAGGATAAGATCTGCTCCTCATGTGGGAAGAGACTGATCGGCCACGGCAACACGACGTTCAAATGTCCCAAATGCGGCGCAACCGAAATAGGGAGATGCGACCAGTGCCGTGATCAGAGCATCACCTACGAATGCAAGAAATGCGGGTTCGTCGGACCTTGAGGTGTTGATATGGGACAGATTGTTGCAGCATACGACCTCATGCCCGAGAGCACGGATGTGGACCTTGACTCGGTGATGAAGAAGATCCCGGAAATTGTTCCGGCAGGCGTCAGGGTCTTGGAATCGAAGATAATGCCCATAGCGTTCGGTCTCATGAAAGTGAACGTAGGCTTCGTCATAGATGACACGGACGACAGCATCGGCGGAATGTTGGAGCAGGCGCTCGGTTCCATACCCGGGATCGAGAATGTCGAGTGTATTTCGAGCACGGTGCTCTGAAGCATATCGTCTGAACCTTACTTTTTCAACTTAATTTCGCAAAGAAATACATAAAGAAGCTCTGCTTTTGACAACTAACATATGCCGGCTGAGATCAAAGCCGCCATTACAATAGTATAATAACCTTTGCGGGAGGTATTTGTCCGATGAATTTCGAGCGCATGAGCAGCGACCGCGTTTTTCTGATTATTCTTGTGCTGTTCGCAACTGTCTCGGCTATATTTGTCCTATTAGTTTCTGTTCTCAACTTTTCTTCGGAAGTGATCGATATATACTTCCTATATGCGGACGAAGTCCTGGGGGGAAGAACGCCTCAGATGGAGTATCCGCCCTTCGCACTTGCTCTGATAATTATCCCAAGGCTGTTCACCTCTGACCCATACATTTATTGGGCCCTGTTCACGGCGGAGACCTTTGCGTTCTTTGCGGTCGGCCTTTGGGTCGTAAGGAGACTTGCTGCTTTTTTCGGCAAGAGCCAGAACCTGTTCATGCTTATCTATGCTATAGGATTGCGCCTGCTGATCGAATTGGTCGTGGACAGATACGATATATTCCCTATGGTCCTCACATTGCTTTCACTTTACTTTTTTGTTACAAAGAGGTACGTGCTGGCACTGGTCTTTCTTTCGGTCGCCAC
>JAISPV010000044.1 GCA_031274665.1 Candidatus Methanoplasma sp.
GAGTGATTCGATCTAAGATGGTCAGCGGGGTATGCGGATGGGACTTTTCGGATCAGTACTGGGACGCAGGAACAAAGACACGGCACTAAAGGCCGTTCAGTCGGAGACCGACGAAATGAAATTGGCGGAGATCGCTAAGACCGCACGGTACCCCGATGTGCGCAGGGCCGCGGTAGAGCGACTGACAGACGAGTCGGTCCTCAAAGATGTTGCAAAGAATGACGAGTATCCCCGTGTGCGCTGGGCCGCGGTAGAGAGGCTGAAAGACGAGTCGGTCCTCAAAGATGTTGCAATAAATGACGGTTTCTCCGGTGTCCGCCGGGCCGCAGCGGAGAAACTGGCCGACGAATCCTTCCTGGGGGACATCGCGAAGAATGACACCGACTGTGCAGTACGCTTGACGGCGGTAAAGAGGCTGGCTGACGAGTCCGTCATTGCCGATGTTGCGAAGAACGGCAAATGCCCGGATGTGCGCTTTGCCGCAGTAGGAAAACTCTCCGACGAATCCGCCCTTGGATACATCGCAAAGAACGACGACTTTTCCCGTGTGCGCCTGGCCGCCGTAAAAAAGATCACCGACGAGTCCATCCTTGCCGATATTGCAGAGAACGATATCCATCCCGAGGTTCGCCGGGCGGCGGCGAACCTGCGCGGGCGGGACTGACCGCATCTCGAACGGAAACGCCTGAATCGAACGGAGACCGTGGAGCAAAACCTAAATTACGTCAACCGCATAGGAAGGCGCATGGACTCTCACCAGGCTGCGCGGTACCCCTTCCTCAAAGGATCCGTCTCATACGCCGAAGAGAACTCCGCGGACATAGAGTCGCTTGTCCGCTTGCCTTCCTACGAAAAAGCCAGAAAAAGAGGGTTAGAACGTGTGCTCAGCGCGATATCCCAGCATTTGGTAAGCGACGTCCCCCTGCTTCAGGAATACGACAGGCTGATGGAGGTCCTTTCGTACCCATACGCGAGGATGATCGTCTCCTGCGTGAACGACCGGTTCCTTACAAAAAGATACGCCCTTGCCGAGGCGTCGAGGATGAACGACCTCCTGTCGAACGACCGCGGTTCGGAGACCATGGTGGCAGAGGAGCTTGAGGTAGGGTCCGCCATCGACCCGGAAGGCCTGGTGAGCATGCATTTCAGCGATTATCTGAGATTCTCCCACATGATGAAGGCTGTGGAGTGGAAACTCATAAACACCGATCTGCGGGGAGGATTCGTGCACCTTGACCCTGATAAATTCGACAGGCTTCTGCAGAACGCGCTTCAGGAACGGATAGAATCGGAACTGCCGTTGAACGTGCCCGACCAGTTCAGGAAAGCGATGAGGAACGATATCGACCACGTCATCGTCGTGCTTTCTGACACAAAGATGAAACTGAGTCCGACTGGCGGGAAAGGTGTGAATATGGATTATCTCCCTCCCTGCATAAAGGCGATCCTGGCAAGCGCGCAGAACGGGGTCAATCTTCCGCACAGCGCAAGATTCGCGCTCGTCACGTATCTCAACGCGCTCGGCCTGACCTATGAGGAGATAATAGGTCTTTTTGCACAATCGCCCGATTTTGACGAATCCAAGTCAAGCTACCAGATCAAACACATAACCGGTGAGGAAAGGGGCAGAGAAGGTTATACTCCTCCCGAATGCGCAACAATGAGAACGAACGGGATCTGTTTCGATCCTGACGGCCTTTGCGCAAAGATCAATCATCCCCTTTCATACTACAAAATAAAATCCGGGAACACGCAGAAGAAAGAAGAGAATGCATGAATCAGCCTTTCTTGGAGAGGTTCTTCCATGTGATGATGCCTCTCTGAACTGCGGTGAGGTTGCCGACGACGGCAAACCATATCATCATCACTTCCAGCCACGATACCGAATACTCTGCAACTACGATGTACGGATATCCCAGAACGATCATGATGAACTGTATTATCGGGAACAGGGTGCTCAGCACCACCCGGTCCGCTCTCCCGAGCAGCCCGGCATACAGACGGGGGGCGCCTATCGCCTGGGCCTGCGTCCCCATGTATGACGTCAAAAGGACGCCGACAAGCGCCAGCATCCCTATGTACGGGTTGCACCACGCACTCACCGCGACGCCGCCTATCATGAAGACATCCGCATACCTGTCGAAGACATGGTCGAGGTAATCTCCTTTGACTGACGCTTTCCCCGCGATCTTTGCGACCTTTCCGTCCAAAGCATCGAAGTAGCCGGATGCCAACACCACGACCGCCCCCGCCAAGAGCAGATAGTGGTACTCGAAGCTGAAATACAGCAGCACGCCGGAAAGGAATGCGAGAATGAGGCCTATCCAGGATATGGTGTTGGGGTTGACGTAGATCAATCTTTTTGCGACCGGGGTCAAAGCAAAGTCCGCTTTCCCTCTCTGCCCGTCTAGAACCATTTCTCCAATTCTCCCGTCCAATCGACATTACCAGGTCCGTATTTATCGATATTCCCTTTGATGAAGTCCTCGGCCATATCCGCCATATCTTTAATGCTGTCCTCGGATGAATCCAGTTCACATAAAGGCACGCCTGCTTCTGCCGACTCGCACAGTATCACATCCAGGATCTCTGCCTGGACGTTCTCTCTTACTTTGTTCTCAGAATATCCGCGCTCAGTCAGCCTTTCCGCCAGGATGTCCGGGCGGCACCTAAGCACGATCACCATATCGCATTCCACGCAGTGGGATATGTGCCCTTCGATGATCATGATCTCATCGGTCCTGTATTCCTCCAACGAAAGGTCCAGAGCGTCCGTGTCCACGCAGTACGTGTCCCTTGCCTCGTCCCTTTCATCAAGCAACCCGTTGTCCCTGACGTGCCGATCGATATCGAGTACGGCATAACCCCTCGATCTGAGCTCTTCGGCGAGAAGCGTCTTCCCGGTACCGGGCGTGCCGGTCAATGAGATCAACATCTTATCAGATACCTGTCGGCACGTTCCAGCACCTCTTCCCATCTGGGTATGTTGGTCAAAGCGCCTACCTTTTCAACGACGAAGGATGCCGTTGCCGATGCCAGGATCAAAGATCCATGGACGCTGTACCCGTTGTACAGGCCGCAGTAGAACCCGGCGCGGTAAGCGTCCCCCGCCCCGGTGGCATCCTTGATCGCCTTTCCTTTGATCGCCGGGATCTGCATCCTTTCCCCGTCTATCTTGGCGGTACTCCCTCTCTCGCCTTCTGTGCAGACGACGAGGTCCTTCTCGATCTCCAGGACATTCTCTATTCCGAGGTATCTTTCGATCACCCTTGCCTCATAGTTGTTGCAGAAAAGCGCATCGGAGAAACTCAGCGCTTTCTGTATACTCCCCTTGTCCCACATCTTGTATACCTCTTGAGCGGGGTCCAAAGCTATCTTCGGATCGAAGCCTCTTATCGCTTTCATTGCCGAAATGTAATAATCCGGCTCCCCCGTGCAGAAGTGTACGTACGGCGATGATGAAGCATTCTTCGTGAGCATGATATTCAGGTTGCTGGCACTTCCTTGCGGGCCTTGGTTGAAAATGACCCTTTGCCTCATTTCAGCGTCGTTCACAACGATCGCCTGCGATGATTCGCAACCCCCGATCCGGAGCATTTCGTCCATTATCAATCCGGACCCTCTCATCTCGTCCTCATATCTGACGGGAAAATCTTCGCCGACGAAAGCACATATCGCCGTCGGAACGCCGAGTTTCGCCGCCGCCATGGCAATGTTCGTCCCGGTCCCTCCTAGCGTAGTGCTCTTCGACAGCACGTCAACGGTCTCGTTTATCTCCGGGAATCTGTTGACGGAGATTATCTGATCGATCGTCACGTGACCATAAACTGACAGGAAGGGTCTTCCATCGGCCATAGGACAAGTAGCATTTGCTGTTATTAATGACTTTATGATGTCTTCCCATTGTTGATGACGTCCTCGTACAACGACATCATCTTCTTTCCCACCGCTTCCATAGAATACGATTCGGCGGTCCTCCTTGCATTGGCTGACAGATCGTTCTTTCTTTCCAGGCATTTCATTATCGCTTCCGCGCATTCTTCCGGCGTATCTTTGAAAAAGTATCCGTTCACACCTTCTTCCACAACATCCAGGAACGCTCTTCCGTCGGAACATGCGGCTGGAAGGCCGCATGCCATTGCTTCCGCGATCGTTAATCCCTGAGTCTCGAATCTTGATGCCGATACTACCACATCTGCCGCGGTGTAGTAAAGGGCGAGTTCGTCATCCGGAACGAACCCCGTGAATATAACGCGGTCTTCCAGACCCTCGCTCTTCGCCAGGTCCTTCATTTCCTGGAACGCCGGACCTTTTCCCACTATCATTAATTTGATGTTGCCCGGAAGATATTTCACTGATCTTATCGGGACCCCGATATTTTTTTCGTATGATACTCTTCCTACGTGTATGACCACTTTCTCGTCGGTAAGGCCATGCTTCTTCTTTATCTCCGATGCGTCGAGCCCGGTCCTGAATCTGCTCACGTCGATGCCGACCGGTATCACCGCGGTGCGCTTCGTACGGACGTTGTTCTCCTCGAATTCCGTGATCGTCGCAGGGGTCAGTGCGATCACGCAGCTCGGCCGCTTCAGGAAGTTCCTTATGTATATCCATGCGAGCTTTGACAGAATGTGTGTGGGAATAGGGACCGGAGAATAGAATTCAAGCGTGTCCACGACATTCGTGCAATATGTCGCAACCGCAGGAACGCCCGTGGACCTCGAGACGATCAGCCCCTTCAACGCCATGAACGCCACGCCGTGGATGTGTATGATATCCACGTTCAGCGATTCGATCAGCTCTCTCTTCCCGGAAGGAAATACCGGAAGGAAATAATCGGGATATTTTCTGAATTTCTTTGCAGGAAAGTAATGGACCCCGGGCTCCCTTTGACCCTCTCCGGGATCCGGAGCGATGATGAATACGGTATGACCCAGATCCCTCAGGGATCTGCTGAGCGTCATCACTGCCGTTACTACACCGTCCCTGGTAGGGAGATAACTGTCGGTCATTATCGCTATTCTCATTCGATCCCTTACGTTCCCTCTTCCCATCCGGTCATGTATCTCTTCTGGTCGTCCGTGAGGGAATCGATCGTTATGCCCATCGAGCGCAGTTTGATCGCCGCTATCTCAAGGTCAATGGTATCCGGGACGACGTAGACCTTGTTCTCCATCTTCGAACTGTTCTTGAGCAGATATTCCATGCCCAGCGCCTGGGTGGCGAAGCTTGTGTCCATTATCTCCACCGGATGTCCTTGGCCTGCGGCAAGGTTCATCAGCCTGCCTTCTGCGATCAGGTACAGTTTCCTTCCGTCCTTGGTCCTGTACTCGTCGATGAAATCCCTTACTTTGTTCACCGAAACGGAGATCCTCTCCAGATCGTTCTTGTTTATCTCATTGTCAAAGTGGCCGGCGTTGCCCATTACGCAGCCGCTTTTCATTGCCGAGAAGTGTTCTTCTCTGAGGATGTCCCTGCAGCCGGTGACCGTCATGACGATGTCCGCCTCCTTCACGGCATCGGCCATCCTCATCACCTCGAACCCGTCCATCCTGGCCTCTATCGCTTTGATCGGGTCCACTTCGCAGACGATCACTGACGCGCCGAGGCCTTTGGCCCTCATTGCCACCCCTTTTCCGCACCAGCCGTAACCGGCGACCACCAGGCGTTTGCCTGCGACAACGAGGTTCGTTGCGTTCATCCAACCGTCGAATGCCGACTGACCGGTCCCGTATCTGTTGTCGAAAAGGAACTTCATCTTCGCGTCGTTGACCGAAACGACCGGGAACTCCAGTTTACCCTCCGCCGCCATCGACCTCAGTCTTACGACGCCGGTGGTGGTCTCTTCGTTGGCTCCTTTCACATTGCCGATGGAGTCCCTGCGGGAAGTGTGCACCATGGCAATGAGGTCCGCGCCGTCATCTATGATCAGGTCGGGTCTGAGGTCCAGGACCTTGTTCAGGTTCGAGTAGTATTCTTCCTGGGTCTCTCCTTTTTTCGCGTGTACGTCCAGCCCGTATTCCTCTCTGAGCGCCAGAGATACCGAGTCGTCGGTCGAGAGGGGGTTGCAGCTGGCCAACCGTATCTCCGCGCCTCCGTTCGCCAGCGTTATCGCCAGCACTCCGGTCTTGGCCTCTGTGTGCAGCGCCATCCCGATCCTCACACCGTCGAAAGGCCTTTCCTTACGGAACCTTTGATCTATCTCTTTCATCACCGGCATGTGCTCGCATGCCCACTTCAGCCTTAAACTGCCTTTTTTCAGAAGTTCGTCCATTTATCCATCTCTCCCGAATTCTGACATGAGCGATGAGCATATCCCGTCCACGATCTCTTTTCTGTTGCTCTCGTTGGAGAATGTTCCTATCGTTTCCTCAATGACATCCTGTTTGCCCTTCATCTCCCTTACAAAACCGATCATGTTCTCCAGCGCCCTGGTCATCTCGTCCGATACCGATACCGTTGCCGTCTTCGACGTTCTCGACAGAGGGTTAAGGTCTATCGAGATCACGACCTTCCCCATTTCCGCTAACGCTTTCGCTCTGTCCCCGTCCTCTATCGGAACGAGGATCACGTCTGAATCGTATATCCCTGTTTTGGTGCACAGAGCGCGGTCGGAGCTAAGTCCCGGTATCCTGGCGTCCGGGTCCCTTCCCAGCACATCTTTTGCGCCGTTCTCCTCCATGTGCGTGATAAGGAGGCCCATCCTTTTCTCCGTTCTGTGGAAGATGTTGACCTCGATCTTTGCGGGAACTTCGTTTGCCAAAGCGATGAGGTTCTTCGGGTCCAGAGCGGCCGCGTTGCCGTTGACGCACACGACCGGGTTCTTTGCCTTCAGCAGATAGGCGGCGGCGGCCCTTTCCGCTCTCAGCGACGGTCCCAGGCTCCTCTCTCCCATCAAATAATCAAACGCTTCGCCTCTGCCGTGGGATATCAGGCCCGTCTGGGTCACAAGACCCCTGTCCACCATTTCGGATAATCTCTCCCGTACCATAAGCGATCTGTAGCGGGGGTGGTCCGTGGGTATTTTCACATTCCTATGTAAGCGTACAGTTGATATAGATTTATGTTCTAATCAGCAACAGCATGCCTGAGGTAAGAATTGTTCTTGTCGGTCCTAAGTTCGAAGGTAACATCGGCGCCGTCGCCAGGTCGATGGCCAATTTCGATCTCGAAGAACTTTTTCTCGTAGGGCCGTGCGAGATCGGCGATGATGCATACCGCCGGGCAAAGCACGGCTCGGACGTCCTGGACAGGGCTGTTTCGGTTGGGACGATCGAAGAGGCGGTCGAAGATTGTTTCCTTGTCGCCGGGACAAGCGGCATCACTACGAAGGGGGACAGGAATTACACAAGACTGCCTGTTCCCGTCAGAGAATTCGCCCAGCATGTCTCCGGATATGAGGATAGGATCGCCGTTGTTTTCGGAAGGGAGGACATCGGCCTCTTCCAGGAAGAGCTGAACAAATGCGATC
>JAISPV010000034.1 GCA_031274665.1 Candidatus Methanoplasma sp.
TCCACTCTAATAGTGGCTCAAAATGTTTTATGTTTTTTGTAACTAATATTGTAGGTGCACAAGGCGTGTCTGCCACAATCATACAATCATTCCAATTGATGTTGCCGCAGGCCTTACACCTCCTCTCTTTTTCCATACCCATCATTATCATTGCAGCATTTTTTGCCTGTCTATGGTTGAAGGAGGATACTGACACACCCATGCGTTTTATTGCTTTATCGACTTCCTCATCCTTCATTCCTTTAGTGTAGCAAAACATGCTGAACTCCATGTATACTACAGAAGAGATACTTTTAGATCCTGTATACTCTTTAACGTGCTTTCGACACCCTCAGCCCGAGACTGTGATCTTTGCATAGCGCCCGCTGCATATCATCGGATGACCTGCCTGAACGGCCTGTTATCCGTCGAATGTCTCCAATAAAAGCGAGGGGTCCATGCCGATGGCATCCATGTATGCTATGACCTTGTCCTCGGACCCTGCGGGACCGAGGACCGATACCGCATTCTCTCTGCGATGATATTCGAGAATGGCGTTCTGTATACCGTCGCAGTACTGCTTCACGGTCATGCGTCTGCCCTTCCCGTTCTGTCTCAGGACCGCGTCGATCACGCTGGATACCAGCGTCGCAATGGCCACGATGAACAAAAGGGCATTCGCGCGGGACGGCGTCCTTACATACACTGAATCCACACCCATCCCCGACTTCATGAGACGATAGGTGTGTTCGACCTTGTACTGGTCCAGATACAGCCTCAGTACTGTGTCGGCAGTTGCCCCGAGTCTTACGTTCCCGCGGTCCTCTGAAGAGAACGGCAGGTTGGTGACGATCACGGAGATGTTCCGGACATCGGCCAACTCCAAGGCTCTTTTTTTGTCGAAGGACATGGTCACGTCGATCTTCCAGCTGACCTTCGTCCCGGGTGCTTCCGAATCCTTCGGAGGTCTGCCCCGCGTTCTTCTGCGTTCCGTTTCGGTGATCCTTACGGCCTTCCCGGTCACGGCATATGCACTGCCCCTGTGCTCTTTCACGGCATCATCGAACGCCGACAGTGCATCGGTCTCGCAGGCGAACGTCTTTTTGACAAAGGGTTTGAACAGTTTCTCGGCATCCCTCTTCCCCTGCCGTTCCAGATAGTCCATCGCTTTGCCTGTTCCCGTCGGGGATCTGTAGGCAATGAACCTCAGTTCCCCGCATTCCGTTTCAGCTTTGGTATCATAAGTACTGTAGCCCTCAATAGACGAGGCATCCGTCTCTGAAGCAAGCACAGACCGGATGATGTCGTCCCTGACCTTATCGGAGAACGATGACGGCAGCTTTGAAATGAACCCCATGCCCATCTGTTGAAGGGTGGTTATCAGGTCGCTGTTCACTAACTTACAATCGGCAATGACCGTGTTCTCTGTCGGGTCCAGACAATCCTTCAGGAACTCCAGTGTGTCCTTGTTCATGAAAGTGTCCGAAGCATTCCCGGGGTACGCTTTACAATATTCCAGTATGCGGTCCCCGTCGGTGATGGTAGCGGCAGAATACTGAAGAAGATCGTTCCGTCCGTCCTTGGCATGCCCGCTGAAGCCCGGAAGGGCCCCGTCGGTCCAGTACTCAGGCGTCACCGCCCATACCGAATAGTTGGTGGAGTCCATGTGCCTGATCTTCGAGTCAAAACCGAACTTCTGTTTGATCATCTTCGAGCACTTCCAGAACATATCCTCCAATCCGGTATCGAACAGATCGTCAAGGTTCCTTGCCAAGGCATTGTCGTTCAGACTTTCGATCGTAACATCCTTCCCGAACAAAAGATCGAGCGGCGCCCCGTTGTGGAAATGCCTGATACCGGTCAGCGGCATCTTTTTCCGCGAATCGAAGATAGGCGCAATCATGGCCTTCACCGCCATGCCCGGCGAAAGCCGGCGCTGATCGTCATACTCGACCAGCGAATCGATCAGTCTGCGGATGCCGGACTGTTCCATTACCGCCATGGCTATCATGCTGCTCGCCGGCGAGCCTTCGTACACATCCGCTTTCATCCATTTTGTCATAGCATCCCTCTGAGCCCTTACGATCACGGGAACACGGCACCCGCACAACCATTCGCGAATTTTTAAGTGATTATAGTCGAGCTCTGCTCGACATATATCACTTAAATATTTTAAATGCATCGGGGTCCTCAAGAACACGGAACAGCGGTAGCCCTCTCGGGCGACAGAATTCTCCCAAATATTCATCAAAAAACATCAAGAACGATCAAAAAACAAGAGTTTTCAGTAAAGTTTGCTCAGGGTGTCGAAAGCACGTTTAAGCCATTCCATGAAATCCTTATCGGACAGTGCACACGTGTCAATGAACAAAGGGGGCTGTGATCTAAGACTCATTCACTGCCCGACCTGATTTCTCGAACAAAAGAAAGTACGTCCTCCTCATTATCAGGAAGTTTATCTATAAGCTCTCTGAACTCACGGTCATTTTCTTCCCATCCTTCAAATAATTTTTTTGCACGGAGCGATCTATCGCTGCCGTCATAAAAGCGATGCGCGTAACTTTGGAGTTTTTGTTCAAATAATTCTGTTTCTTCCGGGATCTTATCTTTCCATACATTGAGCGTTGAGCTTGGGACATTTTCATTACATTTAACTCTGAGGTGGTAGCAAAAAAAGAACCAAAAATCTTCTGTTATATTGAAAAGATCTTTCATCATAGCCCTGCTCTCGATCATCACTCTGAACATTTCAACAAAATCTTCTTTTTCGTTTGCAATCGATTTAAACTCTTTGGGAAATGATCTGATCGCGCCCTCAAAAAGAGGCACGATCATATTAATTGATGCACCATCGAAATACATCGCGTTGTTTGTTCTCAGTTGTTTTAGAGTTTCTCTTAATTGCCTGTATCTGTTCTGAAACTCGAAAGGCGCCTCGTCGTATACTTCATCGATTGCCATTTCAGCACCCTCCGCGCCAGAATATTTTGATATGAATTCATCGGTGTATTCAGAGGCCATCTTTATGACGCGATCGTTGGGATCATAAATTTCTCTCATTGTTCCGTCCCATGAGACTTGTGTGTATGCCGCGTATTCATGATCCCAATCAAGATATGGCATTCTGTATCTCACTACTTCATCACCCCAGCGGTACCAGCAGTGCGGGAGCCTGATGTCAATGCCTTCGTTTTTCAGTCTCCTGTGCAGCAAGGTCATATACTTATTGAAGAGAACTCCGGATGCAAGGAAACCATTGATTTCTTCGAATTTATCGAGAAATAGCCTTGATGTGATTTTCACATAATCTATGCCTTTAGTCTTTTTCAAGACCATCACCTCCAACCGAGCGGTGGATAATTGCTCTACATATTATAATACTAATGCTTAAAACAAAATTTGCTCTGTCTTTCTTTGATTCCACTCAATTCAAAGAAGGACCTTGTTTCCGTATAATATAAATCCTCCGACCTAATAGGGGAAATCATGTGGGAACAGGTCGACGAAAGCTTTTGGAAGGAGAACCGCAGGTCGCAGGTTGACGAAGTGGCCGATGCCGTACAGGATATAATCGACCTTGTCAGATTGGAAGGCGATAAGGCATTGTTCGATCTCACATTTAAATTCGATAAGACGGCGCTCGATGAGCTCGAGGTCTCAAGAGATGAGATCGAGGAGGCGTATGATGAGGTCGACCCGGTCCTGCTTGACGAGCTTGAGAACGCAGCCGAATACATACAGCGTTTCCACGAGCTTCAGGTCCCGGATGACCTTTGGCTCAGGGAGGTCGAACCCGGCATCGTGCTGGGTGCGAAGAGCACCCCGTTGGAAAGGGTCGGCTGCTACATCCCCGGCGGAAGAGCCTCGTATCCCTCCACGGCGCTTATGTGCATAATAGCGGCCAGAGTGGCAGGCGTAGGGGAAGTGATATGCTGCACCCCCCCGCCCGCGGACCCGCTTACGCTTGTGGCGATGGATATCGCCGGCGCGGACGAGATCTACAAGGTCGGCGGAGCACAGGCGGTAGCGGCAATGGCCTTGGGGACAGAGTCGATCGAGCCGGTGCAGAAGATAGTGGGGCCCGGGAACGTCTACGTCACAGCGGCAAAGATGCTGCTCAGAAAGTATGTGGAGATCGATTTCCCGGCGGGGCCGAGCGAGATCGGGGTCCTGGCGGACGAAACGGCCAATGCGGAGTTCGTTGCGGCCGACCTTCTTGCCCAGGCGGAACACGATCCTTCTTCCGCATGCATCCTCATCACCACAGACCCGAAGCTTCCGGACGATGTCTGGTCTTACATGGAAGAACAGATGAAGAATGCTCCGAGGAAGGAGATAATGCTTACCGCACTGAGGAATTCAGGCTACATAGTGGAGGAAGACATAGAGCTTGCGGCCGAGATCATGAACGGTATCGCGCCCGAACACCTCTCCATACAGGTCAAAGACCCGCTGGATATTCTTTCGAAGATAACCAATGCGGGATCGATCTTCGTCGGACCATACACTCCGATAGCGGCCGGCGATTATGCTTCAGGCACGAACCACGTCCTTCCGACCGCCGGGCACGCGGCCACGATGTCGGGACTGAATGTGGCGCATTTCAGGAAGACGTCCACGATCCAGATGATATCAAAAGATGGGCTTTCCCTCTTGGCGCCGACGATATCGGCGATAGCCAAAGCGGAAGGACTGTACGCCCACTCCGACTCGGTCAAGATAAGAGGAAAGAAACAGGGGTGAACACAACGGAGGACATAGACCTCTACGATCACAGCCTTTACATCAACAGGGAGCTGTCGTGGTTAGAGTTCAACCGCAGATGTCTCGCCGAGGCCGGTGACAGTGACGTACCGCTGCTTGAACGGGTGAAGTTCCTTGCCATCGCATACGGGAACATGGACGAGTTCTTTATGATCAGGGTCCCGGGGCTGCTGCAGAAAGAAGAGAGCAGCAGCCTTATCGCCATCGGTCCGGACGTTTACCGCGACACAAAGGCGCTCATGAAGGAAATAAACGCATCCGTCGATAATCTGGTGGACGGTTACGAGGCGTGCTGGGATCGTCTCAGGAAGGAGCTGTACGACAACGGCATAAGGATACATGATATAGGGTCCCTCTCGGACAGCCAGAAGGAGTGGGTCAAAGAGTATTACAGAGAAAGGGTGCACCCCCTGCTGACCCCTCTCGCATTGGATATCTCACATCCGTTCCCGTTCATTTCAAGCAATTCGCTCAACGTCGCCGTAAGAATAAACAAAAAGAGCGGATTCATTTATGCAAGGGTAAAGGTGCCTGTGGGCATACTGCCGAGATTCGTAAGGATACTTTCCGAGTCCCCCGGGATGGATTTCGTCCAGCTTGAGGATATTGTGAAATCCGACATAAATGAACTGTTCCCCGGGATGAGAGTGACGGAAGCGTACATCTTCAGGGTCACAAGGAACGCGGACATAGAGGTCACGATAGACGAGGCATGCGATCTGATGTCCGCGGTGGAGACGTCTCTCGACTCAAGGGACGTGGGGTTCCCGGTCAGGATGATGGTGGAAGAGGGTATGCCGCTGGATATGATATCCCTTTTCGGAAAGAACCTGAAACTCAGGGAGAACCAGATACACACGGCATCGCTGGGAGGGATGCTCCTCACAGACCTTTGGCAGATAGCGTCGCTGGATGTGCCGGAGTTAAAGGAGGATTCTTTCACCCCGTACGTCCCGCCGGAGTTCGGCGAGGGCAGGTGCATCTTCGATGCGATCAGAAAGAAAGACTGGGTCCTTTTCCATCCTTATGAATCCTTCGACATCATAGAGCGTTTTCTGAAAGAAGCGGCGGATGACGCGAGCGTACAGAGCATAAAGATCTGCCTGTACAGGATAGGGAAGGACCGCTCGATAATAAACTCCCTCAGAAGGGCCAGGGAAAAGGGTAAGACGGTCTCGGTCCTGATGGAACTGCGCGCTAAGTTCGACGAGACGAACAACATCTATCTTGCAAAGGAACTCGAAAAGATCGGCGTCCACATGGTTTACGGTCCGGTCGATCTTAAGGTGCATTCCAAGATGCTGCAGGTGGTCAGGCTGGAAAAGGACAAACTGATCAGGTACACTCACATTAGCTCCGGCAACTACAACACCAGCACCGCAAAACAGTACGGGGACATTTCTTTCCTTACAGCCGACAAGGAGATGGGGGAGGACGTGGGCGAGCTCTTCAACGCTCTGACGGGGGTCTTCGGCCCGAGAGACTACAAGCACATCCTGGTAGCCCCGACGACGCTGAAGAAGGCCCTGATCGTTAAGATAAAAAAAGAGGCCGAGCACGCTCTCAATGGAAAAAAGGCGTACATAGCGATGAAATCCAACGGTCTCGTCGACTCCGACATCATAGCGGAACTTTACAAAGCGTCAATTGCGGGTGTCAAGATAGATCTGAACATCAGAGGTCTCTGCTGCCTCAGGCCCGGCCTCAAAGGGATATCGGAGAACATCAGGGTGATAAGCATCGTCGACAGGTATCTGGAACATTCAAGGATATACTATTTCGAAAATGACGGCGACCCGGAGATGTACATGGGGTCGTCCGACATGATGCCGAGGAACCTGATCGCAAGGGTGGAGGTGCTGTTCCCCATCCTCGACAAAAAAATGCTCGCGTCGATAAAGAAGGACATTCTCGACATCCATCTGAAAGACAATGTCAAGGCCAAGTATCTGACCCCGAAGGGGAGATACGTCCCTTCGAAAAAGAAAGGCAAAAAATTCCGTTCGCAGAAATGGTTCATCGAGAACAGGGGCAAATGGCATGGCTGACGATACAAAGGTCGTGAGTTTCATTGATATCGGGACGAACACGATACACATACTCATTGTGCGTTTCTTCGGGGATTCCATGGGGACGCCGATATTCCAGGACAAGGAAACGGTGAGGCTTGGGCAGCATCTTTTCAAATACGGGAGCATCGACAAGGACACACTGGAAAGGGCCAGCATTGTGATGTCGAATTTCGTGCGGCTTTCCAAGGACCTCGGCGCAGAAAAGATCATCACTTTTGCAACATGCGCCGCAAGGGAGGGGTCGAACAAGAAAGAGCTGATGGACGCGTTGAACGTGGAAGGCATCGACGCTAAGGTGATCTCAGGGATGGAGGAGGCCAGGCTCATCAAGCTCGGGGTATTCGGTCCGAACGGCCCTCCCCAGAGGACGCTGGAGATAGACATCGGCGGAGGCAGCACGGAGATAGTGCTCTGCGAGGGGAAGGAGGACCTATTCCTTGACAGCCTGAGCCTCGGCGCGGTGAGGCTTGCGTACGGGTCGGACCTTGATCAGAACAAAGCGCTGACCTTCCGGGAATACGATTCGCTCAGACGGCAGGTGGACACGATGTCCTACCGCACCTGCCGCAGGATCAAGGAGATGGGGTTCGAAAAGGCCTACGGGTCATCCGGAACGTTGATCGCTCTTGCGGAGATGTGTGCGGCGAAAAGGGACGGCGATTCATCGTACATGATGTACTATGAACTGGTGGAAGTGATGAAGGAGCTCTACAAAAAGGACGTCGAGGAGAGGAAGGGCGTACTCGGCATGAACCCTCTGAGGTCCGACATCATAGTATCCGGCGGTGCGGTGGCGGAAGAGCTCATGTATCTTCTCGGCATCGACAGGATAGAGATAAGCGAGAACGGTCTGAAACAGGGGATGGAGATAGACTATCTTTTGAAAAGCGGACATTTTAATTTCGACATCAGAGAATCGTCGGTGCTGAACCTCGCCAACAGATGCCAGTACGACAGAACGCACGCGGAGACCGTGCAGAGGAACGCGCTCCTGCTTTTCGACAGGATGAAGGAGCTGGACATGCACGATATGGATGACGAAACGAGGATGCTTCTCTCATACGCAGCTTTGCTTCATGACATCGGAGAGTTCATCAGCTACACAAAGCACAACATCCATTCTTATATGATCATCATCAACTCCTTCCTGCCGGGGTTCGATAACGAAGAACTGAGGACAATGGGGCTGCTGACGAAGTTCCACCATAAAAGCTTCCCGCAAAGGAGGTCTAAGCATTTCAACGGCATGAAGGACGATGAGATCTCAGATCTCCTCATGTGCGCAATGATGCTGAAGATCGCCGACATACTGGACAGGCATCGTAATGCGTCGGTAGACAGGATCGAACTGTCGGTATCGAAGGATAAAGTGACGATCGGTCTAGGCTCAGAATCAGATATCAATATGGAGATATGGAAGCTGAAAACGATAAATGATGATTTCAAAGAGGTCTTCGGTCAACCCCTCGAAATAAAGAGGCTTTAACGCACAAGTCCCTCCTGCGAAGCGGTTCGTTCCGGACCCCCCGCACCTTTGTCATTGTCTGTTCACCACCTCATTGGCTGCGGCATCTGTAAGATCATTCTCAGCGGAAAGGACTGTGTGTATTACCAAAAAAGGCAATATCAATTCAATTATTGCAATGTTTAAAATATTGAAACAAATATCCAGAAATCATAGCAGGAGGCAACCCCTTGCACCGGTTTCGACCAGTTGCCTCTTGCTCACATTCTCGTTCTGTTACGGAAGTTGTGTGATCGCCTCCATGCCGTCTGGTGTGAGGGCGCATCGTCATAGCGCTGCCGCCTCCCGCGCATATTTAGTGAGGTTTTTCTTTTAGAACGCCATACGGAAAGGCATGGCGGACGCAGAGTTCTTCGACAAGATGGCCGAGCTCAATCAGTCTCAGTCGAAGTCCGGCCTCTGCACAATCTGCAAAGGCTCCAGAAGGCTCTGCGGAAAGGACCGCTGCCCGCTCATGATCAAATTCTATTCTCAACAAAGGACGATGCCGCTGATGGACATGAAGGATCTGGCGGGGTGCAGCCCGCCGGCGGTGTTCGTCGGCCGGTATGGGTATCCGAAGGTGGATATAGGCCCCCTGCTCCCGCCTGAGTTCGGGGACACATCCATCATGGACAAGCCGGAGCTCTGGGTGGGGAAGACTATAGACGAGATAGTCGACATGAGGTTCAGACTGGTCAGAGGGAAGTTCAGGATAGATGCGAAGGATTTCAAGGCTGCCGGGAGGATGGTGGACAGCGTTCAGGAGCTGGCG
>JAISPV010000060.1 GCA_031274665.1 Candidatus Methanoplasma sp.
TTCTTCTTCGGAGCGGGAGTGGTCGGTATCATCCTGGGATTAGCGATCGTTTACATAACGCAATATTACACAGGCAACCACAAGCCTGTGAAAAGTATCGCTAGATCGTCGGAGACCGGGCCGGCCACCAACGTCATAGAAGGGATATCCACGGGGCTCGAATCCACCGTGCTTCCGGTGATATGCATAGTTACTGCGATAATAGTATCGTATACACTCGGATGGTATGCCGCACCCGCAGGGGACCAGATGGTCTTTGGATTCTACGGCACAGCGATCGGAACGATCGCGATGCTCGCATCCTCGGCGTTCATATTGGCCGAGGACACCTTCGGCCCGATAACCGACAATGCGGGAGGCATTGCAGAGATGTCGGACCAACCGGAAAACGTAAGGAAGAGGACCGATAAACTGGATGCCGCAGGCAACACAACGAAGGCGCTCACGAAAGGATATGCGATGGCATCTGCCGCGCTCGCAGCGTTCCTTCTCTTTGCGGCGTTCTTCGAGATCGTTGCGGAGATAAAAGGAGTGTCGCTCTCTTCGGTCTTTGTCGTCAACATCGGCGACCCGCTCATATTCTGCGGTGCCCTCATCGGAGCGGTGATTGTGTTCTATTTCGCATCGCTGGCGATAAGAGCCGTCGGAAAGGCCGCGGGAGAGATGATCGAGGAGGTCCGCAGACAATTCCGCGAGGACCCGGGAATAATGAACGGGACATCCGAACCGAACTATGCCGATTGTGTGGACATAGCAACACGCGGCGCGCTTAGGGCGATGGTGCTTCCGGCACTGCTCCCGATCCTGGTGCCGGTCAGTTTCGGGCTGATATACAGGTTCCTGTTCCCCGACATATCTTATATGGCGGTAGGCGCGCTGATCATGGTCGGTACGATAACAGGTATCCTCATGGCGAACTTCCTCAACAACGGAGGAGGCGCCTGGGACAACGCCAAGAAGTATATCGAAGAAGGGAATCACGGCGGAAAGAGGTCGCCGGCCCATGCGGCGGCCGTCGTCGGAGACACCGTAGGGGATCCGTTCAAGGATACCGCCGGACCGTCCATCCACGTGCTCGTGAAACTGCTGTCGACCATATGTCTGGTCACTGCCGTGCTCTTTGTAGTGGTCTAAACGTTTTGCATTAACGCGGGCTTCCGCCCGCATTTCTTTAGTATTATAGGACGGGCGCAAGAATGGATTTAAATACGATAGCTTTAATCCCTGCATCCGAGAGGACCCACCATGTATATGCTGACAGAAGCTGAGAGGATCGTAAGGATCCCTCCCGCAGAACTCAAAGAGGAGATAGAGAAGGTGATCGACGCCCTTACTTGGGACTCCTTCGAAGGAAAGATCGGAGAGGACAAGGAGATAACAGTACTCATAAAGAACGTCCGGCCGGTCGGGCCGGGACGCATCGTTCACGGCGACGGAGCGGTGTATCAGACGGTCAAGTACGAACAGGTCGTGTTCAAGATCAAAGACAACGAGATAATCGAAGGCGTTGTCGTGGAGATCCTCAAGTTCGGAGCTTTCGTAAGATTCGGGCCGCTGGACGGTCTCCTTCACATAAGTCAGGTGATGGACGACCGCGTCGATATAGACGAATCGAACCAGAGGCTTGTGGGAAAGGATACCGGAAGGACCCTATCTGTGGGCGACGTGGTTAAGGCCAGGGTCGTAAGCATAGATCTGAACGAAAAGAACCCTCAGGACAGCAAGATCGGACTGACAATGCGCCAGCCGGGACTCGGAAAGCTCACATGGCTCGAGGAGGACCGCAAGAAAAGACAGCAGGAGGGCAGTGTCTGATGACCGGACCCGCCTACAGAGCTTGCAAACAATGCAACTTCCTGTCTGAGAACGACACCTGCCCCCGCTGCGGAGGCCAGACGTCGAAAGAATGGCAGGGATTCATCGCCGTGGTGGATTTCGAGAAATCGGACATCGCCAGAAGGATGGGCATAACAGCCAACGGCAGATATGCCCTGAAGGTCCGCTGAGATGGAACCCGTAAGCAAGAAGGTGCCGGAGAAGAGCAGGGAGTTCTTCAAGGAGCCTTTAGGCAGGGACCTCAAAGAAGAAGAACTGACTGTCATCGACCGGAGGTCGAAGATGATCACGGTCGGCGACGTGGTGTCGCTGACGGCGGTAAAATACGGGGTCACCCCCGATCTGTCGATCTACGACGGAATGACAGAGAGAAGGGAAATGACCGAATTCGCATCCCTCGTGAAAGAAAAGGGATGGAAGGAAACAGTGGTGAAGAACGAGGCCGGGATGATAACGGCCGGATTGATCACCGCGATAAAAAACGCTTTGAACGGGAAGAACGAGATAATCCGTGTGGACGGGGAAGAGGACCTGGCGACGATACCATGCATCCTTCTGTCCCCCGAAGGCACGAATATCATCTACGGGTGGCCCGGAAAAGGGATGATGCTTGTCGTGACCGATGAGAAAATCCGAAAAAAAGCTCAGACCCTCATGGAAATGACGGAGGAGTTGGAAGAATGAAGATAGAGATAATAAACCAGAAAGAGAACCCTTTGCAGAAAAGGAAAGAGGTCTATTTCACGATAGACCATGCCGGCGAGTCCACTCCCGGCAGGAACGCCGTTGCAGAGGACATTGCAAAGAAGATGAAATCCAAAAGGGACTGCGTTGTGATCGACAACATAGAGACGGTCTACGGCATCGGGAAATCGAAAGGATACGCCAAGGTGTACGACAGCAAGGAATCTGCGATGTCGTACGAGAACGGATACCTTCTGAAGAGGAACGGTATCGGCGTAGAGCCGCCCGCACCGGCACCCGGAGCAGCACCCCCGGCAGCGCCAGCAGCAGCACCTGCGGCAGCGCCGAGAAATAAGAAGTGATAACTATGGCGGCAGCACCAGCACCGGCAGCAAAGAAAAAAGAAGTGGCGAAGAAAGGCCCGAAATCGGTCACGAAGAAGAGTGCCTACAAGATCAACGGCAACAAGATCGAGAGGACAAAACCGATGTGTCCGAAATGCGGGCCCGGTATCTTCATGGCGACCCACAAGGACCGTGTGTCATGCGGTAAATGCGGATACACAGAGTTCAAAAAAGAGAAAGCGTGAACAAAGTCTTCATTCGGCCTCCTCCCTCTCAAGACGGGGCCACAGGATCGCCGGGGGAAGTATCTGGTCCCCCGGCAAAATATCTTATCTTTTGACACACTACCAGAAAATGGGCCAGTGGTATAGCTTGGATAGCATAGGGGCTTCCGGAGCCTTAGACCCGGGTTCGAATCCCGGCCGGCCCGCTTAACATATCTGGCCAAATCAGGTCTTTCAGTCCTTTAAGCATCCGATAGGTATTACATGCACCCCGTCGTTGCGGGTATAGGCATATTGTGTCGCTGTGATAACTGCCAGGAACGACGGTGAGCCTGTTGTTTCGATCTCTACTCTGTTCTTCAGCCTGATGAAATTTTTAGCGGCATAATCTATCATTCTGTCAATGTTTTATTGTTGCACTTGTCAATGTTTTGATGTGTGAGTCGTGACTAAAAAAGATCGCACGACAGAGGCCCGCCATCGGAGCCTCAGACCCGGGTTCGAGCCCTCCGGCTAATCACATTCAAGCCAAGCCGATCGGGATGAGGGTGTGATCACAAGGCTCAAAAGAAAAAGAATTGTACTATTTCCTGTCGGCGGTTTACAGCCGCTGCGAGGTCAGAAAAATGAAAAATACCGAACGCGATGCGAGATGGTAATATGGACGCATCAATGTTCAAAAAAATGAAGGTAAAGCCCCCCTGTGCGGCAATTGTCCTGTACGCACCCCCCGACTACCCCAGATCAATGGAAATGAGCTGGCCCGATTCCGGAAAAGCCGATATGGTGCATCTGTTCGCGGA
>JAISPV010000070.1 GCA_031274665.1 Candidatus Methanoplasma sp.
GGTCCCGGTAGGAAGGATCGAGACCGGCGTACTCAAGCCGAACATGAAGGTCATGTTCGAGCCCTCGCATGTTCCCGGTGAGGTAAAATCCATCGAGATGCACCACGAGCAGCTGCCCCAGGCAGGCCCCGGCGACAACGTCGGATTCAACGTGCGCGGCGTAGCGAAGAACGACATCAGGAGAGGAGACGTAGCAGGCCCGGTGGACAACCCCCCGTCGGTCGCAAAGCAGTTCACAGCTCAGATCGTCGTCCTGAACCACCCCTCCGCCATCACAGTGGGATACACACCCGTGTTCCACTGCCACACGACGCAGACGGCATGCAGGTTCGTTGAGCTGGTCAAGACCATCGACCCCAAATCCGGTCAGGTCAAGGCAGATCACCCGCCCTTCCTTAAGACAGGAGACATCGCCGTCGTCAAGATCGAGCCGACAAAGCCGATGGTGGTCGAGACAGCAAAAGAATTCCCGCCGCTCGGAAGGTTCGCGATTCGTGACATGGGACAAACCGTCGCTGCCGGTATGTGCATCGAGGTCCAGAAGGCCAACTGAGGCCTTCTTCCTTTAATCTAAAGGGATAAAATGTCACAGCGCGCAAGGATATCTCTAAGCGGTACCGACCCGGCAAAAGTAGACAGTGTCTGCGCCCAGATCAAGGGGATCTCCCAGAGGACCGGCGTCGACATACGCGGCCCCGTACCTCTTCCCACGAAGAAGCTCAGGGTCCCCTGCAGGAAAAGCCCCGACGGAGAAGGAAGCGAGACCTGGGACCGTTGGGAGATGCGCATCCACAAGAGGCTGATAGACCTGGATGCCGATGAGCGCGCCCTCAGGCAGCTCATGAGGATCCAGGTGCCGGACGGCGTCAACATCGAGATCGTCCTTCGCAGCGCTTAAACAACTTTTTCCCAACCCTTTTCTTTTCCATTTCTTTATTGTTCGCATCGTTCTTTCTACCTTTGATACAAGTCCTCGCTTTTCCCGCCGAACAGAAACAGACCCGGCTGAAATTGCACGGATCGAACGGAGACGGAGCGGCGAACGGCAACGGTATCTATGAACACTTACGGCGGATCACCCGGCAATTAACGCAAAAAGCCCAAAGACACTATGTTTTTTGCTACCCGATCTGATGTTCAATAGTATTTGTCTATACCGCCGTAACCGGGGATCAGTTTGCCTTTCCGCGTTCTCTCAATAAAGTTGTTCAGCCGTTTCTTGAACTCATCGGGTCTTTTTCGGGAGGCGTCAATGAAAGCGATCCGTATTCTTTTGTATGGATCCGAAAACTGCTGAAAATATGTCCATGCGCTCTCATCTTTTTTGATGGCTTCGAGTATGTCCGCGGGATAAACGAACGGTTCATTCAATAAACGGGAAACGCTCTCCGTGAGAGACGGGTGTATAAGCCCTCTGTCCGCAAGCCAGCGAAGCCGCTCCTTATTGGCTTGTGAATAACTGCTTTTCGGATCGCGCGGTGAGAACTTCTGGACCTTATGCTTTTCATCCAACGACCTTACTTTGCTGTCGATCCAACCAAAACATAACGCTTCCTCAACGGCGTCATTATATGAGATAGCATTCTCTCCGGACGCTTTGAGCGGGAAAACAAACCAGACCTCGGATCCCCTATCAAAATTTTCTTGCAGCCATTGCCGCCATTCTGCCCTCGTGTCAAAGCGGAGTGTAATAAGACCGTTTTCCATATTTCACCTTTCACTTTATTCAAAGCATTGTTTTTTGTGTTTTTAAACGCGCCTTACTTGGGCCGAGTTGACCTGAGTACGGGCACACCAACCCGTTGATCTTTCAAAGCCGCTCTTTTGCATCGTTATGCACCGGCGATCGCATCATTCGGCATATCGCTGCTGATCTGCTTTTTTTGTTGCTTAAGCGGATTAAAATACAGAATAACACAATGAACGCGCATGATAATAGCCGCCACCGACAGAAAGACATCGATGCTTCCGTTCGCAGAGCAGATCGTCCTCATCGCAAAGGCCAAACCGGACATGATCATTCTCACCGAACGGGACCTCCCCCCGTCCGAATACAAGGAACTGGCATCCTTCTGTAAGAACGAATGCGAGAAGAACGGCGTGGAGTTCTGCGCCGACCGCTTCGTCGACGTTGCAAAAGAGATAGGGGCGAAGACCATCCACATCAGCCTCGCAGACCTCAAGGTCTCGAAACCCGAGGGGTTCGATAAGATCGTGACGACCGTCCGCAGCGAGAAAGATGCGACGGACGCGGAAAGGCTGGGGGCTTCACTGCTGATATTCCGAGATGTCTTTGATCTCACATGTAAATCCTGCAGGAATGCGAAAGGTCTCGCCACTCTGAGATGTGTACTCGGAACAGTGGACATCCCTGTGGTGGGGGCGGGAGGAATCCTTCCGGATGTTTTCATGGGGGTGTTGGCATCCGATACGGCCGGGATATGCATGAGGGACGGGTTCATGAGGACCAGGAGTCCATCGGGAGTGGTCGAAGCGTATCACGAAGCGGAGAGACGCGTCAAAAAGTCGATCTGAGTTCCGGTCATGAAGTTATAAAATCAATTTTACAATCGCCGATAAATTGACTATTTGTAAACTTGAGTTTGACAGTCGATTCATCAAAATATAGACGTTAATGTTGTTTTTACACGTTATCCTCGCAGGAATCGAATATATTATACTATCTGTCAAATGGACCCATCCAGCAGTTTAC